>NZ_WJSP02000431.1 GCF_009720255.1 Agromyces humi
CGGCCCCCAGACGGCGATGACCTCTGCCGATCGCCGGGCGCCGGGCGCCCGCTCGCCGACGCGCGACGGCACGGGGACCCCGCCTCGGACGAGGGGCTCGATCTCGCTCCAGTTCGCCGACCGATCGATCACCTCGTGCAGGCCGAGCTGCGTCGCGTTCGCTCGTTCGCCATCACCTCCGGCGAGGGCGATGACCCGGATCCCTCGTTCATCGCACGCGTCGAGCAGGTCGGCGCTGAGCGTGACCCGGCCGGCACCCACGAGCACCACGTCGGGAGCCAGCACGTCGAGGCTGTCGACCACGTCGCGCCACCCGACGAGGCGGGCGACGACGGTGTGGCCGTGCTCGACCGCATCGGCGAGCAGGCGGTCTTCGGTCGCCGGGTCGAGCGCGAGCGCCAGCCGGGTCATCGGGAGTCGCTCACCCTCGCCGGAACGAGGTCGATCGCATCCTCGGCCGCGAGTGACCCGAGCAGGGCCGCGACCTTGTCTCTGGGGATGACGAGCTCGACCGAGGTCGCGCCCGAGTCCACCATTCCACCGGCTTCCCGGATGCCGGCGACCTCGGCGCCCGCGACGAGCACGGCCGGGGGTTCGTACGCGCCGCGCTCGATCTCACGTGCCGACCACACATCGACCGTCGAGCCGACGCGGAGCTCGCTCGGGAGCGTGCCGCGGCTCGGGACCACGACCGTCGCGAGGCCCGTGCGGTCGACGTCATCGACGGCGGAACGCGGCACCAGCTCTCCGGCTTCGATCGTGCGGGTCGCCACGAGGCCGCCGTCGCCGAGTGCCTCGGGCGCGAGGTAGCGCTCGGCCGTCAACCCCAGCCGCACCGACTCGACGACGAGGTCGTCCGCGTCGATGCGGGTGCCCGCGGTGACCGTGTCGCGCACGGAGTACACCTCGATCGCGTCGTCGAGGCCGTTCACGAGCGCCCAGACGCCGGTCGTCGAGGCCGCGACGAGCACGATGCCGATGACGAGGCGCGGGTCGAGGCGGAGGGCGCCACGCTCCGAGCGTGCGGGTCGACGAGCCATCGGCGTCCTTTCGGGGGTCGGGCCTGAGCGGCCGGCGCGAGCGCCGGTCTCCATCGTCACCCGAACCCGGGAGGACCCTGCGAAGTTATCCACACCTGCCCACCGCATCCGGCGACAGGTCGATACTGGTCTCATGACCACTCCCGGTTCAGGCGACGAGATCGGCCGCTTCCTCACGGTCGCCGACGCGGCGGAGCTGCTGGCGGTCGATGTCGCGACGGTCGACGAGCTGATCCGCTCGGGCGAACTTCCGGCCATCCGGGTGGGCGCCTCCGGCCCCTGGCGGGTCGAGCGCACCCAACTCGAACTCTGGATCGACGACCAGTACGAGGCCACGCGGAGGCACTCCCTCTGGAATCAGGGCGAGTTCGCGAACGTGACGGAGCTCTCGGGCGCGCGCAGCGCGCGTCTCCGCCCGGTCGACTGAGCCGCCGCGCCGTTCAGCCGAACGAGACGAGCACGATCCGGTCGAACGGGACGATCCGGACGCCCCGCACCTCCCGCTCCCGTCGCACCGTTCCCGCCTCGTGCACCGCCAGGTCGAGGTGGTCGCGCGCCACCCGGTCGAGTGTGCCGTGCACCCTGCCGTCATCCGTGGCGAGCTGCACCGGCAGTCGCCTGCGGCACAGGTCGCGAAGGACGAACGGCAGGCCGATGCGCTCGGCCAGCCGCGCTGCCGAGCCGGGAACGGGGCGCAGGCTCGCCTCGATCTGGGTCCGGCCGGGCAGGACGGCCGCGATGGCGGCGAGCGGCACGATGCACTGGCGCGCACCGGGAGCGGGCCCGTGCAGGCCCGCGCTCATCCAGTCCCGTCCGAAGGCGAGCGGGCGCAGGTCGTGCACCTCGCCGCCCCGAAGTTCCACCCTGATGCACGCGGAGGGGTCGTCGCCGGCCTCCTCGGCCATCGCCGTGAGTCGATCCCGAAGGCTCAGCCGCCCGAGGCGCAGGCGCTCCTCCTCGAGCGCCAGGGCGCGTTCCTCCTCGCGCTGCTCATGGTCGAGCTGCGACTCGAGGTCGTCGAACAGCAGGTCCCATCGCATGCACGCACGCTACCCTCCGGCACGCCGTGATCGGATCGTTCTCCACAGGCGGCCGAAATCCTTGACACGTGTCGGCGCGGATGCATACGGTTCACTCTAGGATTCCCCGACGTCCCCCGATCGGGGGTGATCCAACCGGTGGCCGAAGGTCGCCGCCATCCCCTCAATGGAGCCGAGATGACCGCACGCCCTGCCGCCGGCCGCGCACCGATGCGTGGTGCTGCCCCGCAGTTCCTCGATGACGACGAATTCTTCGGACGTCAGCCGGCACGTCGCAGCGAACTCCCCGATCCCGAGCCGCTGCTGCGCAGCCTGACCCACTGCGTCATCGAGGTGCTCGCCGGGGCGCGCGACCTCGACCAGCTCGCCCGCTGGGTCACCGACGACGTCTACCGCAACCTGTCGAAGCGCGTGGTGCTCGCCGCGCGCGCACGACGCGTCAAGGGGCAGGCTCCCCAGCGGCCGGCGTTCACCGTGGGCACGGTGCACCTCTGCGAGCCTGCCGACGGCGTGCTCGAGGCCGTGGTCATGGTGCACCAGAAGGCCAGGGCCCGAGCCGTCGCCATCCGACTCGAGGGCATGGACCAGCGCTGGCGCGCGAGCGCCATCAGCGTGCTCTGAGGAGCCGCGGAACCCGCCTCACGAACGAGCGGGACCCCCTCGCCTCATCGGCCGAGGGGGTTCCGTTCGTGCTCGTGCGTCAGCGCCCCTTGCGCTCCTGGGCGCGGCGCTCCGAGCGGTTCTGCGGTCCGGCATCTCCGCCACCGGTGCGCTGGCCGAACGCGCCCCGCGAGGCTTCCACCTCGGCGGCGGGCGCCTGCGCC
>NZ_WJSP02000432.1 GCF_009720255.1 Agromyces humi
ACGGCCCTGGCGAGCCGGGCCAGCTCCGCGGCCGCGTCAGTGCCGGGCACGAGATCACCCACGTGCTCGAGGCGCGCGCTCAGGTCCTGGAGCGTGGCCTCGGCGATGCGGGCGACGAGCGCGTCGCGATTGCGGACACGCTTGTAGAGCGACGGCGCGCGGACGCCGACTCGGTCGGCCACCGCCTGCATGGTGAGGCCGTCGAGGCCATCGGCCTCGAGCAGCGCTCGCCCGGCCTCGACGATCGCCTCGAGCGAGGTGCGGTCGGGTGTGGGCATCGCGACTCCGATCATTGGTGGCTATTGACCGTAGCCATCATAGCTATGTAGCATAGCCATCGTCCACCCCTCCACCAGATCGGATTTCGCGATGCAACTGGCACCTTCACTCCACCGCATCGGCAACGACGTCGTTGCCGTGTACCTCGTCGACACCCCCGAGGGCGTCACCGTCATCGACGCCGGCCTCGCGGGCCAGTGGAAGGAGTTCACGACCGAGCTCGCCGGCATGGGCCGGTCGGTCGACGATGTCCGCGGCGTCGTGCTCACGCACGGTGACAGCGATCACATCGGTTTCGCCGAGCGCCTCCGCCGCGATCACGGCGTACCGATCTTCGTGCACGAGGCCGACGCGGCGCGCGCCCGTGGCGAGGTCTCCACGAAGCCCGAGTGGGGGCACATGAAGATCGGCGCCACCGCGGGCTTCCTCTGGTACGCACTCCGCAAGAACGGCTTGCGCACCACGCCGGTCGCCGAGGTGGTCGACGTGCACGACGGCGACGTGCTCGATCTTCCCGGTGCGCCTCGCGTGATCGGCATGCCCGGGCACTCCCCCGGCAGCATCGCGATCCACGTTCCCGCCGTCGACGCCGTCTTCGTCGGCGACGCGCTCACCACCCGGCACGTGCTCACCGGCGAACGAGGTCCGCAGCCGGCGCCCTTCACCGACGATCCCCATGAGGCGATCGCGTCGCTGCAGCGCCTCGTCGGACTCGGTGCGACCTGGGTGCTGCCCGGTCATGGCACGCCGTGGAACGGCGGGGTGGACGAGGCCGTGCGCGAGGTCACGAAGGCGGCCGCTGGGTCCGGTTCCTGAAGACGGTCACATGCGGAACAGGCCGAACCGCGGCTCGGGCAGCGGCGTTCGGCTCGCGAGCTCCAGCGCCATCGCGAGCACCGTGCGGGTGTCCGCCGGGTCGATGATCCCGTCATCCCACAGCCGCGCCGTGGAGTGGTAGGGGCTGCCCTGGTGCTCGTACTGCTCGCGGATGGGCGCCCGGAACGCCTGCTCGGCGGCATCCGACCACTCCTCGCCCTTTACGGCCAGCTGGTCGCGCTTGACGGTCGCGAGCACGGATGCCGCCTGCTCGCCGCCCATCACGGAGATGCGCGCGTTCGGCCACATGAACAGGAAGCGCGGCGAGTAGGCGCGCCCGCACATGGAGTAGTTGCCCGCGCCGAACGACCCGCCGATGACGACCGTCAGCTTCGGGACCCGCGTCGTGGCCACGGCGGTGACCATCTTGGCACCGTGCTTGGCGATGCCGCCCGCCTCCGCATCGCGGCCGACCATGAACCCCGAGATGTTCTGGAGGAAGACGAGCGGGATGCCGCGCTGGTCGCACAGTTCGATGAAGTGCGCGCCCTTCATGGCCGACTCGCTGAAGAGCACCCCGTTGTTCGCCACGATGCCCACGGGGTGGCCGTCGAGGTGCGCGAAGCCCGTGACGAGCGTGTCGCCGTACTCGGGCTTGAACTCGCTGAACTCGCTGTCGTCGACCAGCCGCGCGATGACCTCGTGCACGTCGTAGGGCTGCTGCACGTCGACCGGTACGGCGGCGGCGAGGCCGGCGGGATCGACGGCCGGCGGTCGCGACTCCCGAACCGTCCAGGCACGCGCCTGCGGAGCGGGCAGCGTCGCCACCATGTCGCGGACCAGTTCGAGGGCGTGCTCGTCGTCGTCGGCCAGGTGGTCGGTGACCCCGGAGATGCGCGAGTGCAGGTCGCCGCCGCCGAGCTCCTCGGGGGTGACGACCTCGCCGATGGCGGCCTTCACGAGGGGCGGCCCGCCGAGGAAGATCGTGCCCTGGTCGCGCACGATCACGCTCTCGTCGCTCATCGCAGGCACGTAGGCGCCGCCGGCCGTGCACGAGCCGAGCACGGCCGCCAGTTGCGGGATGCGTCGCGACGACAGCTGCGCCTGGTTGTAGAAGATGCGTCCGAAGTGCTCGCGGTCGGGGAACACCTCGTCCTGCTTGGGCAGGAACGCGCCGCCCGAGTCGACGAGGTAGATGCACGGCAGGCCGTGCTCCTGAGCGACCTCCTGCGCGCGAAGGTGCTTCTTCACCGTCATCGGGTAGTAGGTGCCGCCCTTGACCGTGGCGTCGTTGCAGACGACCACGACAGGTCGGCCGTGCACGAGGCCGACGCCCGTGATGATGCCGGCGCCCGGCGAATCGCCGCCGTACATCCCGTCGGCGGCGAGCGGCGAGAGCTCGAGGAACGGGCTGCCCTCGTCGAGCAGCCGGTCGACGCGGTCACGCGGCAGCAGCTTGCCGCGGGCGACATGCCGCTCCCGGGATGCCTCGGGCCCGCCGAGCGCCGCGGTCGCGAGCTTCTCGCGGAGTTCGCGGACGAGCTCCGCGTGCGCCTCGGCGTTGCGGCGCGCCGTGTCGCTCGAGGGGTCGATGCCCGTCGTGAGGGTCGTCATCCGCTCCGCCTGTCTTCGTCGACCGCGCGCCTCTTGTGCGGAGCACGGAATTTCGGTTAGTGTGCACTAACTCGATTCCCGATGTTAGCGAGCACCCACCGACATGGCAAGCACCCTCGACGAGACCGGCACCGGCGCCGCGGCGACCGACGCGCCGGCCGACCGCGCGCTCGACGCCGCTCCGTTGACCGA
>NZ_WJSP02000433.1 GCF_009720255.1 Agromyces humi
CCGCGGTTCGATGAGGCGGATACCTCGTACTGAGGCCGAGTGTATCGAGCGGCTCCCTGCCCGGACACTACGCTGGGAGTGCTGGCGCACGAAGGAGAATCCATGGTAAGCACGGTCAGGCTCGCGGCATCCCTGGCGGGGTACCTCTCGATCCTCGCCGGGCCGCAGGCCGACCTCACCCGCGCCCGCCTCGTGCTCTCGCTGGCCGAGCCCGAAGCGGTCACCGCCGGGCACGCGCGCTTCATGGCCGTCGCTCGAGGCATGGTCGAGGCATCCGGCATCGATCGCGCCGAGGAGCGGGCGCGCTGGCTCGCGGACTACTGCGACGGGGTGCTGCTGCACCAGCTCACCGCGCGACGCGGCGAGCCGTTCCACCGGGCCGAGGCGGAGTCGGCGATCCTGCGCCTGCTCGCCTGAGCCGCGCTACTCCCACTCGATGGTGCCCGGCGGCTTCGACGTGACGTCGAGCACCACGCGGTTCACCTCGGGGACCTCGTTGGTGATGCGGTTCGAGATCTTGGCGAGCACGTCGTACGGCAGGCGCGTCCAGTCGGCGGTCATCGCGTCCTCCGACGACACCGGGCGCAGCACGATGGGGTGTCCGTAGGTGCGGCCGTCGCCCTGCACGCCGACCGAGCGCACGTCGGCGAGGAGCACCACGGGGCACTGCCAGATCTCCTGGTCGAGGCCGGCCGCGGTGAGCTCCTGGCGCGCGATCGCGTCCGCCTCGCGGAGCAGGTCGAGGCGCTCGCGCGTGACCTCGCCCACGATGCGGATGCCGAGACCGGGGCCGGGGAACGGCTGGCGCCCCACGATCGCCTCGGGCAGCCCGAGCTCGCGTCCGATCTGACGCACCTCGTCCTTGAAGAGCGTGCGCAGCGGTTCGACGAGCTCGAACTGGAGGTCGTCGGGGAGGCCGCCCACGTTGTGGTGGCTCTTGATGTTCGCGGTGCCGGTGCCGCCGCCCGACTCGACCACGTCGGGATACAGCGTGCCCTGTACGAGGAACCGGATCGGCTCACCGTCGGCCGCCGCCTCGGCGACGAGGTCGCGCTCGGCGCGCTCGAACGCGCGGATGAACTCGCGCCCGATGATCTTGCGCTTCTCCTCGGGATCGCTCACCCCGGCGAGCGCGTCGAGGAACGTGTCCACGGCGTCGACGGTGACGAGGCGGATGCCGGTCGCCGCCACGTAGTCCTCCTCGACCTGCCGTCGCTCGTCCTTGCGGAGCAGGCCGTGGTCGACGAACACGCACACGAGCTGGTCGCCGACGGCCTCGTGCACGATGGCGGCCGCGACCGCGGAGTCCACGCCGCCCGAGAGCCCGGCGATGACGCGGGCCGAGCCGACCTGCTCGCGGATGCGCGCCACCTGCTCGGCGATGACGTTGCCCGAGTTCCAGTCGGCGGGGATGCCCGCCGCGCGGTGCAGGAAGTTCTCGATGACCCGCTGGCCGAACTCGGAGTGCTTCACCTCGGGGTGCCACTGCACGCCGTAGAAGCCCTGCTGGTCGTTCGCGAACGCCGCGACGGGGGTCGTCGCCGTGGAGGCGAGCACCTCGAAGCCGTCGGGCGCACGCGACACCGAGTCGCCGTGGCTCATCCACACGGTCTGCGCCTCGGGCTGACCCGAGAGCAGCGCGTTGTCGTCGTCGGTACGGGCGGTCACGGCGGTCGACCCGTACTCGCGGTGGCCCGTGTGCGCCACCTCGCCGCCGAGCTGCTGCGCCATCACCTGGAAGCCGTAGCAGATGCCGAGCGTGGGCACGCCGAGCTGCAGGATGCCCTCGTCGAGTGCGGGGGCCCCGGCCTCGTACACCGACGACGGCCCGCCCGAGAGGACGATGCCGACGGGGTTCTTCGCGCGCACCTCGTCGGCCGTGATCGTGTGCGGCACGATCTCGGAGTAGACGGATGCCTCGCGCACGCGCCGCGCGATCAGCTGCGCGTACTGCGCGCCGAAGTCCACCACGAGCACCGGACGCTGGTCGGTGGGCTGTTCGGCGGGGGGCGCCGACTCGGTGGGCTGCAGCAGCGGCTCGGTCGTGCCGGCCGCGGGCGTCTCGTCGGTCGGCTCGGTCGTGCCGGTCGGCTGGTCGGTCACTGCTGGGCCTCCACGGGGTCGGTGGTGCTGGTCGCGGCATCCGGAGCACTGGGCGAGGCTGCGGACGCGGACGATGCCGCCGCCTTCGCCTCACGGCCGTCGAGGTACGCGCGCACCTCGCGCCCGATGCGCGCCTCGAGGATGAACGAGAGGAACGGGATGATGCCGCCGAGCGCGATCAGGATGAACCGCGTGAACGGCCAGCGCATGAGGCTCCAGAGGCGGAAGTCGCTGAAGAGGTACACCACGTAGAACCAGCCGTGCACCATGAGGATGCCGGTCGAGAGGTTCACGGCCGTCACGGTGTCGATCGGCACGAAGGCGAGGAAGCCCTGAGGACCGCCGAGCTCGAGCTCGAGGCCGAACCCGTACTTCAGGATCATCTCGGTGCAGAGCAGCAGCAGCAGCACACCGGTGATGACCGACGCCACCTGGTAGAAGCGCAGCGCCCCGCGAATGCGCGGCAGATCGGCGAGTTTCGGCTCGAGGGGCATGCCTCCAGTCTACGGCGCGTCGACGAGCTCCCGGGGCACGACGAAGACGTCGACGAGCGCCCCGCCTCGCCACACCGTCATCTCGACCTGCCGGTCGATCGCGTCCTCCACCATGAGCCGCTGGATCGTGGTGGCGGTGACGACGCCCTTGCCGTCGAGCGAGACGACGATGTCGCCCCGAAGGACGCCCGCGAGCTCTGCCGGGCTGCCCGGAGCCACGCCGGCCACCTGCAGCCCCGTCGGAGAGCCGATGCGGGCGGCGAGCTCGGGCGCGAGCTGCACGCGGGCGCCG
>NZ_WJSP02000434.1 GCF_009720255.1 Agromyces humi
TCACCGTCACCGCCGCCAACCGCCGCGGCGCCACCTCGCACACGTTCACCGTCACCGTGAACCCCGCCGGGCTCCTCACCATCACCCCGCTGTTCCAGATCGGCGACCCGGCCGACGGTGCCCTCGTGAGCGAGCGCGACACCGCGAACATCGTGGAGGTGCTCGGCGACGGGTCGCTGCGCGTCGCCGCCACCGTGCCCGGGGTCGTTCCCGGCGGCGAGGGAGGCCTGCTCGGGCTGGCGTTCCGGCCCACGGACGGCGACGATCCCGACTTCGTCTACGCGTACTTCACCGCGGCATCCGACAACCGCATCGTGCGGATGCCGCTCACTGGCGCCGCCGGCTCACTGGCCCTCGGGGCGCCCGAGGACGTGCTCACCGGCATCCCCAAGGCGGGCAACCACGACGGGGGCCGCCTCGGATTCGGACCCGACGGGTTCCTCTACGCCACCGCCGGCGACGCCGGCAACCGCGACGTCGCGCAGGACCCGAACTCCCTCTCGGGCAAGATCCTGCGGATGACCGCCGACGGGCAGCCCGCCCCGGGCAACCCGTTCGGCAACCTCACGTGGTCGTACGGGCACCGCAACCCGCAGGGCATCGCGTGGGACGCCAACGGCGACCTCTGGGCGGCGGAGTTCGGGCAGAACACCTGGGACGAGCTCAACCGCATCACCCGCGGCGCGAACTACGGATGGCCGGTGGTGGAAGGCCAGGCCGGGGACCCGCGCTTCATCGACCCCGTGCAGCAGTGGGCCACGTCGGAAGCCAGTCCGAGCGGACTCGCGATCGTCGGCGACACGCTCTTCCTCGCCGCGCTCCGCGGCGAGCGGCTCTGGTCGATCGCGCCGGCCACGACGGGTTCGGCGCTCGCCGCGACGCCATGGTTCACCGGTGAGCTCGGGCGCCTGCGCGACGTGACCGCCGGTCCCGACGGCGAACTGTGGTTCATCGGCAACAACACCGACGGCCGTGGCGATCCCTCCCCCGGCGACGACAAGCTCTTCCGGGTGCGCCTCGCACCCGCGTAGGCCGGGCCGACGGATGCCGCCGCGAGACGCGCACCCTTTCGGGGGTCACCGCCTCCTGCCGCGCAGCGTTCCGCGGGATTATCCTCATCCCATGGCGGATCTCGAGCGGGTGCGACGGTGGGCCGACGCGCTCATCGCCCTGCACCTCGATCCCACCGTGTGGAGCTTCGGCTTCGACAACGCCAAGAAGCGCGCCGGCCTCTGCAACTACACCGCCAAGCACATCTCGGTCTCGCGCTACCTCGCCGCCCGCTACGACGACGACGAGATCCACCAGATCCTGCTGCACGAGGTCGCGCACGCCCTCGCCGGCCCGCGCGCAGGACACGGTGCCCGGTGGGTCACCATCGCGACGGAGCTCGGCTACGTGGGCCGACGCACGCACGACGGAGAGGTCGCGCACGAACTCGCCCCGTGGGTGGGGCAGTGCCCCGCGGGGCACGAGCATTTCCGCTACCGTGAACCCCAGCGCCCCCTGAGCTGCGGCCTCTGCCGTCGCGGCTTCGACCGGGCGAACCTCATCGTGTGGCGTCATCGCGAGATCACGCCGGCGATACGGCGGCGGGCCGCGAGCGCGGCCGCCGGCTGAGCGCCGCCTCGGCCGGGCCGCCGGAACGCATGCCCGCCCGAGCATGCGTGCCACTCGAACGCGCGGATGCGGCATCCGTCACTGCCAAGGATGGTTCAATGCCCGTCTCGACCGTGTCGATCCCCATCGGACAGTGGTTCACCTCCGCCGAGGGCACCCGCTGGTGGTTCGACTCGGGCTCGTTCGCGCTCGACTTCGCGTACACCGGTCCGATGCGCGGGGCGCGGGAGGCCGAGTTGCTGCACTCGCCCGACGACCTCACCGGGTGGATGCGCGAGCGGTTCCCCGTCGCCGTCGGGGCGGCCCGCTCCCGCGACCTGTTCGACGCGATCTCCCTCCGCGACGCGATCGGGCGCATGGCCGTCGCGGCCGCCGAGGACGACGCGCCACGTTCGGCGGACATCGACCTCGTCAACCTCTATGCCGCCACGCCCGACATTCCGCCGGTGCTCGGCGGCGGCTCGAGGCAGGCGGGTCGCTCGGTGCAGACGGTCGGACAGGCCCTGTCGACGATCGCCCGCGACGCCGTCGACCTGTTCGACCCCGCGAACACCGGACGCATCCGCGAGTGCGACGGCGCCGACTGCGGCATGGTCTACCTCGACACCTCGCGCGCGGCCACCCGCCGATGGTGCTCGATGCAGCGCTGCGGCAACCGGGCGAAGGTGCGGGCGCACCGGGCCCGGAAGGCGGTGCAGGCGGCGGCCTGATCCGGCCGGCCCGTGGCGGGCGAGTGCAGCGCCCTCCCGCGTCAGGCGCGGAAGACGCCGTGCCGCAGCTCGGGCACGACCTCGGCGACGTCGAGCTCGGTGGCGAAGCGCACGTCGGCGCGGAACCCCTGCTCGACGAGCTCGACCGCACTGCCCGACGCACCGATGAGGTGGGTGGCGGCGTGCTGGAGCCCCTCGAAGGCGGCGCAGGCGACGGCCGCTTCGGGCGACGTGTGGTCGATGCCCAGGCCGACGAGCGCGTCGACGACGGCGCCGGCCGCGAGCTGATCCTCGATCGCGAACCGGATCGCGTCGGCGGCAGTTGCGCCGGCGGCGACGGCACTCCCGTGCGACGGCCGCTCGCCCGCGGCGACGATCGCGACCACGGTGCGTTCACCGCGTTCCTCCTGGAGAGCGAGAACGCCAGCGTCACCTCGGCGATGGTCCAGCCGGTCTCCGCGGCGATCGCGGGCGCAGCCACGATGAGGGCGTAGTACAGGATGCCCCAGCTGACGACCTGCCCGACCGAGAGCGCCG
>NZ_WJSP02000435.1 GCF_009720255.1 Agromyces humi
CCGCCACCGCTCGACGACTCGACGCCATCGGCGCCGAATGGGACCGCCGCCTCACCGCGATCAAGGAGATCGCCGAGGGCCTCTGAGGCGTGTCGTCCGGGGCGCACCCGGGGCGTGCGCAAGCCCATGGTCGCGGCATCCGCGGGCTCGTAGCATCGACGCATGTTCCTGTTCATCGGGGTGTTCCCGCGCGAGCGGCAACTCGCCACGTTGCGCTTCATCTGCGAGTACTGCCGAATGCCGGCGCCGCAGCGGGTCATCGAGGTCGGCAGCCGGCTCTGGCTGTTCTTCATCCCGACCTTCACGTTCTCGCGTCGGTACGTCGTCGTCTGCTCCAACTGCGGCGGCGCCACCGAGCTCACCGCCGAGCAGGCACGGCAACCCGAGGGCTGGGCCGCAGCCAGCCGCCTGCCCGGCTGAGGTCGCGCGGCGACCGGTCCTTCAACCGGCTCAGGCGTTCTCGAGCTCGGCGATCACGATCTTCTTCTGCTGCATCATCACCTGGACCTGCTCGGGTCGGCGCGTGAGCTCGCTCATGTTCGCGGGGACGATCTGCCAGCTCAGGCCGAAGCGGTCCTTGCACCAGCCGCACTGCTCCGATTCGGGGTCGTGCGAGAGCTTCGCCCAGTACTCGTCGATCTCGGCCTGGTCGGCGCACGACACGACGAACGAGATCGACTCGTTGAACCGGAAGACCGGTCCGCCGTCGAGGCAGGTGAAGTGCACGCCGTCGAGGGTGAACCGCCCGCTCAGCACCTTGCCGGTCATGCCGGCGAAATGCTCGTCGAGGGACTCGTCGGGGTACTCCTCGATGGAGTCGATGCGGGAGTTCGGGAACACGCTGACGTAGTACTCCATCGCCTCGCGGGCCTGGTGGTCGAACCACAGGCACGGCTGGATGGGTGAGAGCTCGGCCATCGGTGACTCCCTTGTTCGGCCCCCTGGCTTCGCCGCCAAGGGTACGCGCGCGCCGGTGGCACGGCGACTCCCGCGTTCGGGGCGGTGGACCGCCCAGCGTGCGCCGTCATCGGCCGGGTCAGGCCGGATCGATCCGCAGCACGGTCGGCGCCTCGCCGATCGTGAGATCGTCGACGACGCGGATGCCGCGGGCGAGCGCGTCGACGTCGCCGATCACCGTGCCGAACCGCTCCCGGTCGCTGCACACGGCCGTCACGCTCACGAGTTGCGGGCCGAGGTCCCAGGTGTAGGTGGCGAACGGCGGGGTGCGACCGTCGGCGGGCAGCGGCACGGTCACCTTCTCGCCACGCCCCAGGTACGTACCCTGGAACGCCTCGGTGTCCTCCGGCCGCTTCGGCATCGCGGAGCGAGCCAGCCGGACCTGCGGCGTGGCCTGCTGCACCTGCGCGACCACCACGAGGAGCTCGGGGCACGTCGAAGGCCTCGCCGTCGTCGGTCGTCCCCGCGTTACCGTCTCGTGACCGTTGCGTCAACGGTTGACGGCGGATTCGGGCACACCGATCAGCCCTCGGACCGCCACCACGGCAGGTCGATCGGCGCCGTCGTCGGGTCGCGCAGGATCGCCGGGTTGGCGATCGCCATCGGTCCGGTGCGCGTTCCCGAGGACCGCCCGCTCCCGTTGCCCGCCGACGTGGACCGCCTCGACGCCGATCCGCTGCGCTGCTTCGACGAGGAGACCTCCGCCCGCATGGTCGCCGAGGTCGACGCCGCGCACAAGGACGGCGACACGCTCGGCGGCGTCGTCGAGGTGCTCGCCTACGGCGTGCCGCCCGGGCTCGGGTCATACGTGCACTGGGACCGCCGCCTCGACGCGCAGCTCGCCGCGGCGCTCATGGGCATCCAGGCCATCAAGGGCGTCGAGGTCGGCGATGGCTTCACCACGACGACGCGTCGCGGCTCGGCCGCGCACGACGAGCTGCACCTGGCCGACGGGCGCATCGTGCGCGCGAGCGACCGCGCGGGCGGCACCGAGGGCGGCATGTCCACCGGCACGGTCCTGCGGGTGCGGGCCGGCATGAAGCCGATCGCGACCATCCCGCACGCCCTGCCGACCATCGACGTCGCCACGGGCGAGGCGGCCCCCGCCCACCACCAGCGCTCGGACGTCTGCGCCGTGCCGGCGGCCGGCGTCGTCGCCGAGGCGATGGTCGCCCTCACGCTCGCGAACGCCGTGCTCGAGAAGTTCGGCGGCGACTCCGTCGTGGAGACCCGTCGCAACCTCGATGCGTACCTCGCCGCCATCCCCGACGCGCTCCTCACCGAGATCGCCGACGCGGATGCCGCACGCGACCGTGTCTGACGGCCTCCGGCTCGCGCTTCCCATCGTGCTCGTCGGCCCCATGGGAGCCGGCAAGTCGCGCGTCGGACAGCGGCTCGCGGCATCCGCCGACGCCCCGTTCGTCGACACCGACACACGCATCACCGAGCGCTACGGACCGATCGACCAGATCTTCGAGCGCGAGGGCGAGGAGTACTTCCGCATCGTCGAGCGCGAGATCGTGGCGGACGCGCTCCGCGAGGAGGCCGTGATCTCGCTCGGCGGGGGAGCGGTGCTGCATCCCGACACCCGCGACGACCTCTCCGGGCTGCCGGTGGTGTGGCTGAAGGTCTCACCCGAGGCCGTCGCCTCCAGGCTCGCCGGCGGCTCACGCCCGCTCATCGCGGCGGGCGGGCTGGCCAGGTGGACGGCCATCATGGAGGAGCGGGCACCGGTGTACGCCGCGCTCTCCGATCTCGACATCGACACGTCGCGCCGCTCGGTCGCACGCATCGTCGAGGACATCACCGAGCGGTTCGGAGGAGCACGATGACGGCAGGCGAGACACGCACGGTGATCCCGGTCGGCGGCGAGTCGGGATATCACGTCGTGGTCGGCCGGGGCGTGGCC
>NZ_WJSP02000436.1 GCF_009720255.1 Agromyces humi
TCGTCGCCCACGGGATCGCGCTGCCATCCGACCCGGCGGAGGGTGCGACGCCGTCGGGCGTCACCGCGTGTGCGGATGCCGCGTGGCGGCTCTTCGCCCTCGGCGCGGGCGACCGGTATCGCGAGCTCGCCGAGCGCGCGATGGGATCCGTGGCCGGGATGGCGGTGCAGCGGCCGATCGCATTCGGTGGCGCACTCGCGCTCATGTCGCACCTCGCGGGTCCGCTCGTGCAGCTCGTGACCGTGCTTCCCGACGGCGGGGACCTCGACGGCGCCGACCCGCTGTCGGCGGCGACGCGGCGGCACGCGGCATCCGTCGCCGCCATCGTGACGGAACGGCAGGCGCGAGCCTTCGCGGAGGCCGGCTTCGAGCTCTTCGAGGGCCGGACGGCCCACCGCGAGGCGGCGACCGCCTACCGGTGTCGTTCGTTCGTCTGCGCCCTGCCGGTGCACGACGAGCAGGCGCTCGAGGAGCTCGCGGTCGTGAGCTGAGGGCGTACGGCCCCCGCGGCGTCCGTACGATGGTGGCATGAACGATCGCGCGCGCACCGGCACGGCCGGGCTCGTCGGCGCCCTGCTGCTCGACGTCGCCCTCGTGGTGGTGTTCGCCGTCATCGGACGCTCGAGCCACGCCGAAGGACTCGACCCCGCGGGCGTCTGGACCACGGCCTGGCCGTTCCTCACGGGCCTCGGTCTGGGGTGGCTCGCGGCGACGGCGTGGCGGCATCCGCTCGCCGTCTGGCCGACCGGGGTGCTGGTGTGGGCCGCGACCCTCGTCGTCGGCATGCTGCTCCGCCTCGCGTCGGGCCAGGGCGTCCAGCCCGCGTTCGTCATCGTCGCGGCCGTCACGCTCGCCGTCCTGCTCGTCGGCTGGCGGGCGGTCGCCGCACTCATCACGCGACTGCGCCGCTCCTCCCGTGCGACGGCGGACGCGTCATGAATCCCATCGAGTGGCTGTTCGACGCGCAGCTCGTCATCGGGGACCAGGTGATCCTCTGGCGCGAGATCGTCGGCAACCTCTTCGGTCTCGCGAGCGCGCTCGGCGGCCTGCGCCGCAAGGTGTGGGCGTGGCCCGTCGGGATCATCGGCAACGTGCTGCTCTTCACCGTGTTCCTCGGCGCCGTGTTCGACACCCCGAATCCCGTGAACCTGCTCGGCCAGGCGTCGCGACAGGTGATGTTCATCATCGTCTCCATCTACGGGTGGGTGCGCTGGTCGCGGCACAGCCAGGTGAGCGAGAACGCCGTCGACCCTCGATGGGCCGGCAACCGCGCACGGATCCTGCTCGGCGTCGCGCTCATCGGCGGCACCCTGCTGCTCACGCCCATCTTCCGGGCGCTCGGCTCGTTCGAGCCGGTCTGGGCGGATGCATGGATCTTCATGGGGTCACTGCTCGCCACCTACGGCATGGCGAAGGGCTGGACCGAGTTCTGGCTGATCTGGGTCGCCGTCGACGTCGTCGGCGTGCCGCTCCTCGTCAGCGCCGGCTACTACGCCTCAGCGCTGCTGTACGTGTTCTACGGCGCCTTCACGATCTTCGGATTCATCACCTGGATGCGCGTGCAACGCGTCACCAGGCTGACGGAACCCGGTCGAGCACCGTCCATACCGCCGCGCTGAGCTCGGGGTGGTCGAGCGCGATCTCGCGCAGCAGCTCGTACTCGAACCGTGCGGCATCGCCGTCGCGCGCGGCCGGATGATAGGCGCGGGACCGCGCCGGGCTCCACCGGTCGGAGTGCAGTCGTTCCTCGCGAAGCGTGGCGACGACCTGCTCGTCGACCGAGGGCAGGTCGGGGAGGAAGACCCACGGATCTTCGCCGAGACGGCAGCGCAACTCGATGAGTGCGGCCAGCTCGTCTCGTGCATCCTGTCGCAGGCGCTCCAGCGTCGGCGCGTCAGCCATCTGCGACCTCCCCTCGCTCTTCGATCGTATCCAACGCTACGTGCACCGTGTGACGAGCGGGTTACGGCGAGTGACGGCACGTGGACGCCAGATGACGCGAGCGTGACGTCGTCGCCGTGACGAGGCCCACGCCGCTGGTTGAATGGACCGGATTCGTCGAGGGGAGCGGCATGGCCGAGGAGTTCCTGATCCTGCACGGGTGGCAGAACCGTCGCCCCGAGGGCCACTGGCAGCGCTGGCTCGCCGCCGAGTTCGCCTCGCGCGGGGCGACGGTGCGATACCCGCAGTTGCCCGACCCCGATGCGCCCGTGCTCGACGACTGGATCGACGCGGTGGAGTCCGAGCTGCGAGAGACGGATGCCGCGTCGCTCACCGTCGTAGCCCACAGCCTCGGCTGCCTGCTCTGGTTCGCGTACGTCGCCCGCCGTGCCGAGCAGGGCGTGCTCGGCGCGGTGGCGCGACGCATCGTGCTGGTCGCGCCCGCCGCGCCCGACGTGCTGCGCGGCATCCCCGAGATCGCCGCCTTCGCCCGGTTCGGCGAGCCCGCTGGGGCGGTGTCCGCCGCACACGCCGCCGCCGTGCTCGAGCGGGGCGTCGTCGTCGCGAGTGCCGACGACCCGTACTGCCCGGCCGGTGCCGACGTCGTGTACGCGACACCGTTCGACCTGGACTACGTCGCCGTCGAGGGCGGCGGCCACCTCACGATGGACGACGGCTACGGTCCGTTCCCACTCGTGCTCGAGCTCGCCACCCGCTGACGGCGCTGTGCCGCGGGGACCGTGCGATTGAATGGTGCGGTGAACTCAGAGACCCGACCTGCGCCGACGGATGCCGCGTGGCGCGACGCCGTCCGCCGCCTCCGCGACGACCTCGACGCCGCCGACTTCACCGTCGGCACGCTCGACGTGCTCTGGGGCGCCGATGCGTCGGCTGCGCTGCACCGGGGTGAGCGCGTTCCGG
>NZ_WJSP02000437.1 GCF_009720255.1 Agromyces humi
TCGCGCTGGGGCCGGCGAGCAGCGCCATGAGCAGGGTGGTCGAGCCCTCGACCTGCACGACCGTGCCCTCGCGGAGCGTGCCGCCCGGCAGCACGGACTCGAGCGCCGGATGCGTCGGCACGGCCTTCGAGTCGAGTCGGGTCGCCTGCATTCCGCGGATGCGGGCCTGCAGCTCCTCGACGCGCGCCGGACCGGGTGCCGGGGCGATGCGGGGAGCGGTCATGGTCATACCCCAGTTTCGAACATATGTTCGAAGGTGGCAAGTCCGGCGAGCCGACCGTCCCGGCATCCGGGACCCCGTTCGCGAGAAGGCGACGGGAAAACGAAAGAAGGCCGGATCATGATGATCCGGCCTTCTTCACAACGCGTGCGCGAGGGGGGACTTGAACCCCCACGCCCGTTAGGGCACTAGCACCTCAAGCTAGCGCGTCTGCCATTTCCGCCACCCGCGCGTTGTGTCAGGCCCTCGATCGCTCGGAGGCCCGAGAGAAGACATTAGCACGGATTCAGAGGCGCTTCGAACGCCGGTGGCCCGGCCACGACGGCGGCGGCTACGGTGAACGCATGGCCGAGTCATCCGCAGTCCAGCGCCCGATCGACGACCTCGACGAGACGGCGATGATCGCCAGGGACCTCATCCGGATCGACACCACGAACTACGGGGAGGGGCGCGCGAAGGGCGAGCGGGAGGCCGCCGAGTACGTCGAGGCGAAGCTCGCCGCGATGGGCCTGGAGCCCCAGTCGTTCGAGCCCGAGCCGCGGCGCACCAGCGTCGTCGCGCGCGTGCCGGGGCGCAACCCCGACAAGCCGGCCCTCGTGCTGCACGGCCACCTCGACGTCGTGCCCGCCGACCCCCGCAACTGGAGCGTCGACCCGTTCGCGGGAGAGGTGCGCGACGGCATGCTGTGGGGGCGGGGCGCCGTCGACATGAAGGACATGGACGCGATGATGTTGACCGCCCTCGGCGGCATCCTGGGCTCGGGCGAGCTTCCCGAGCGGGAGATCGTGGTGGCGTTCTTCGCCGACGAGGAAGCGGGTGGCGGCGTGGGGGCGAGCTGGCTCGTCGACCACCGGCCAGACCTCTTCGACGGGGCCACCGAGGCGATCAGCGAGGTCGGCGGCTATTCGATCACGGTCGGCGGCGAGCGCGCGTACCTGCTGCAGACGGGGGAGAAGTCGCTCATCTGGGTGCGCCTCGTCGCCCACGGCGTCGCGGCACACGGCTCGCGTCTCATCCGTGACAACGCGGTCACCAAGCTCGCCGAGGCGATCGCCCGCCTCGGACGAACGGAGTGGCCGCTGCACCTCACCGACACCACCCGCGAGCTGCTCGCGGCGATCGCCGACACGCTCGGCGTCGACCCCGAGCAGGTCTCGCCCGACGAGCTCGCGCTCGCGACCGGCTCGGCCTCCGGGTTCATCACCGCGACCCTCCGCACCACGACGAACCCGACGAAGCTCGAGGCGGGCTACAAGCACAACGTCATCCCCGACCGCGCCGAGGCGCTCGTCGACATCCGCACGCTGCCCGGCCAGGAGGAGGCGGTGCTCGCCGAGGTCCGCGCCATCATCGGCGACGACATCGAGATCGAGTTCGTGCACAAGGACGTCGGGCTCGAGGCATCCACCCGCGGACCGCTCGTGGACGCGGTCACCCGCTCGCTCGGCGCCCACGACCCGGGCGCCCGGGTGTTCCCGTACCTGCTCTCGGGCGGCACCGACAACAAGTCGCTCAGCCGCCTCGGCATCGCAGGCTACGGCTTCGCGCCGCTGCGCCTGCCCGACGACCTCGATTTCCCGGCGATGTTCCACGGCGTTGATGAACGAGTGCCGCTCGACGCACTATCCTTCGGTAACAGGGTCCTACGAGACCTGTTGCTCAGCTACTGACCAAAGACCGGTCTCGTTCCTCCGGCTTCCGCGGAGGCGGAAGGCGGATACCACTGTGCTCGAAGCGCTCATCCTCGGGTTCGTCCAGGGCCTCACCGAATTCCTCCCCGTCTCCTCGAGCGCGCACCTGCGCATCCTGGGGGAGTTCCTCCCCGGGGCCCAGGATCCGGGCGCCGCGTTCACCGCGATCACCCAGCTCGGCACCGAGACGGCGGTCGTGGTGTTCTTCTGGCGCGACATCGTGAGGATCGTCTCGCACTGGTTCGGCTCGTTCACCGGGCGCGTGCCGCGCAACGACCCCGATGCCCGCATGGGCTGGCTGATCATCGTCGGCTCCATCCCGATCGTCGTGCTCGGGATCCTGTTCCAGGACGAGATCGAGACGACGTTCCGCTCGCTCTGGATCGTCGCGACGATGCTCGTCGTGTTCGGCATCATCCTCGGCCTCGCCGACTGGGCCGGAGCGAAGCGGCGCAAGCTCGACGAGCTGACCGTCCCGCACGGCATCATCTTCGGATTCGCCCAGGCGCTCGCGCTGATCCCCGGCGTCTCCCGCTCGGGCGGCACGATCACGGCCGGCCTGTTCCTCGGCTACGAGCGCGGCGCCGCGGCACGCTACGCGTTCCTGCTCGCCATCCCCGCCGTCTTCGGGTCGGGCTTCTTCCAGTTGTTCAAGAGCCTGGGGGAGCCCTCCGTCTACGGCCCGCTCGAGACGGCCGCGGCGACCCTCGTCGCCTTCGTCGTCGCCATCCTCGTGATCGCCTTCTTCATGCAGTGGATCTCACGCCACAGCTTCCTGCCGTTCGTGATCTACCGCATCCTGCTCGGCGGCACGATCTTCGCGCTGCTCGCCACGGGCGCCATCGACGCGTGACGCATGCCGGCGGCATCCGCTGCGCCAGATGCGACGGATGCCGCTACGCGCCGTCCCGGGGACGCCACGGCTCGTCGCGCGGCCCCTCGCGGCCGT
>NZ_WJSP02000438.1 GCF_009720255.1 Agromyces humi
TGTTCGTCGGTGATCCCGGCGACGCGCTGGTGCTCGGCGAGATCCTTGAACAGCTGCTCCTGCGCGGCGAGCAACGAGTCGGCGATGAGTTCGGAAATGGGCGACCTCCTTCAGTGGGTACACCGACGCCACGCCCGAGCAGGTCGCCGCTGCGAAGGCCGGGAGCGACGCCGCGCTCGCGTACACGAGCGGCACGTACGGCAACTTCTCCGCCGAATACACCGACGCCATCACCGCCTCGATGTACCCGCCTCGCACGCTCGAACGCCTGCGTCGCATCAAGGCCGAGCTCGATCCGGGCAACGTGTTCCGGCACAACCACAACTTCACCCCCACGCGCTGAGCGAGGCCCGCCCCTGCTGACGGGCCCAGGCGGCTGACGCGCTGATCAGCGCTTGAACTTTGTAAGGACATTCTGTGTAGACTGGGCGGACGAGCGAAGCATCGGCAGAAAGTTGTACGGCGAAGTATGACCACACTCGCAGCGTCACCCTTCGACGTCATCACCATCGGGCGCGTCGGCGTCGACCTCTATCCACTGCAAGACAGCGTGCACCTCGAAGACGTCGAGACGTTCAGCAAGTCGGTCGGCGGCAGCGCGACCAACGTCGCCATCGCCGCCGCGAAGCACGGTCGGGCCTCCGCCGTCATCACCAGGACGGGCGACGACGCGTTCGGTCGATTCATCCGGCGCGACCTCGACCGGTTCGGGGTGCGAACGGAGTTCGTCGGAGTGTCGGCCGAGCAGCAGACGCCGATCACGTTCTGCGAGATCTTCCCGCCCGACCACTTCCCCATCACGTTCTACCGGCGGCCGAAGGCGCCTGACCTCGAGATCACCCCCGAGAGCCTGCCGTTCGACGCCATCCGTGACGCCGGCGTGTACTGGTCGACCGTCACCGGGCTCAGCGAGGAGCCGAGCCGCTCGGCGCATCACGCGGCGTGGCAGGCTCGCTCCCGACGACGGCACACCGTCCTCGACCTCGACTACCGGCCGATGTTCTGGGCCTCGCCTGACGACGCCCGCCGCGAGGTCCAGCGCGTGCTCGGCGCCGTCACCGTCGCGGTCGGCAACCAGGAGGAGTGCGAGGTCGCCGTCGGCGAGACCGACCCGCACCGCGCCGCAGACGCGCTCCTCGAGCGCGGAGTGGAGCTCGCCATCGTGAAGCGAGGCCCAGACGGCGTGCTCGCGAAGACCCGTGACCTGGTCGTCGAGGCGCCGCCGTTCCCGGTGCAGGTCGCCAACGGACTGGGTGCGGGCGACGGCTTCGGCGGCGCGCTGTGCCACGGGCTCCTCGCCGGTTGGCCGCTCGACCGCATCCTCGCCTTCGCGAACGTCGCCGGGGCGATCGTCGCATCGCGGCGCGAGTGCTCGACCGCGATGCCGACCACGGCCGAGGTCGAGGCGCTGCTGGCATCCGCGACCGGTGCAGATGCGACCCGAGCCGGGTCATCCACCCTCCACGGAGAGGCGGCAGATGTCGCATCGTGACCACGGCCCCGGCTTCATCGAGCCCGAGCGGTTCGCACAGCTGCGCGAACGCCGCGCCACCGACCCGGGCGCGGTCGCCGACGCGCACGCCGCGCGAACGCGCCGGCTGGTGCTCGGCGACAACGGCCGCCTCTTCATCCTCGCGGCCGACCACCCCGCGCGCGGCGCGCTCGGGGTCGGCGACGACCCGATGGCCATGGCCGACCGCTACGAGCTGCTCGATCGCCTCGCGCTCGCGCTCAGCCGGCCGGGGGTCGACGGCGTGCTCGCGACCGCCGACATCATCGACGACCTGGCGCTCCTCGGCGTGCTCGACGACAAGGTGGTCGTCGGCTCCATGAACCGCGGTGGGCTCCGCGGCGCCACCTTCGAGCTCGACGACCGCTTCACCGGCTACGACATCGACGGCATCGTGCGCGACCGCCTCGACTTCGCGAAGTCGCTGCTGCGCATCGACCTGCAGGATCCGGCATCCGTCGCCACGATCGCGGCGACCGCCGCGGCCGTGTCAGCCGCCGCGGCGGCAGGGGTGCCCATCATGATCGAGCCGTTCATGAGCTCACGCCGCGACGGCGCCACGGTCAACGAACTCACCACCCAGGCCGTCATCACCTCCGTGGCGATCGCCTCCGGACTCGGCACGAGTTCGGCCTACACCTGGATGAAGCTCCCGGTCGTCGATGGCATGGAACGCGTCATGGCCGCCACGACGCTGCCCACCCTGCTGCTCGGCGGCGAGCGCGCCGACGATGCCGCGGCCACCTACGCGAGCTGGAAGGGCGCGCTCCGTCTCCCCGGGGTGCGAGGCCTCGTCGTCGGCCGCACGCTCGTCTACCCTCCCGACGGCGACGTGACGCGAGCCGTCGACACGGCCGCCGCCCTCGTACACGAGGCCTGACGCGAGCGAGGAGCAATCGTGAACCCGACCGACGCCGGCCCCGACGCCGACGCGCCCGACCGGAACACCGGCCGAGCCGCGAGCACCTGGTTCCACCCCGACGGCAGCCTCGCCCGCGACGGATGGGACGTCCTCGTGGACGGCTCGCTCCCGGGCTGGCGACACACGGGGCTTCGGGTCGCCGACCTCGGCGGCCGCCGACTGGACCTCGAGCCCGGCGACGTCGAGCGACTGCTCGTGCCGTTGCACGGGAGCTTCGAGGTGGAGGTCACGGTCGACGACCGGAGCCTCGACGCCCACGGCGACGTCGGCAGCCAGGTCGTCGCCCTGGCCGCGGAACCGGATGCGCGCGAACGCGTAGCCCGCCATCGACGAGAACAGCATGGTGCCCGCGGTCACCAGCACGGCGATGTACATCGAGTTGAAGTACTGGCGGGCGAACGGCTGCAC
>NZ_WJSP02000439.1 GCF_009720255.1 Agromyces humi
AGCCGCGCTGAGCCGCGCTCCCGCCTCACCGCCTCGCCGGCTACGCCCCGTCGACCTCGCCGGGCCGCGTCTCCGCGTCCTCCGCGATGTCGATGCGGGTGACGCCGTCGTGCTCGCTCACCTCGACCTGCGCGGGCAGGTCCTCGGGGCTCACGACTTCGCCGACGCGGTCCTCCGAGGCGTCACCCATCCGACGACTCGCCAGCGGGCTCGGGTGCCCCGCCCGACGCGGTGTCCTCTGCGACCGTCTCGTCGCCCGCCTCGAACTCCTCAGGCAGGCGGGCGCCGTCGCCGCGGTCCTTCGTCGCGCGAGCCGGCGGTGGCGTCTGGTCGTCGCCCTGCTCGGACGGGGTGATCTCGGCGTCGGCCATCAGTGCTCCTTGTCGGTCGTGCGGTGGGTGCCGCGAACGGGACTTCCAGCAGGAAACACCGTCGCGGCAAGCGCGGGAAGCGCCTTGACAAACGGATGCCGCGGCATCCGCTGCCCGGAATCACGCGGAAGCAGGCTCCGACTCGGCCTCGGCCTCGGTGACCGGAACTCGCACGGTCAGGGCGCCGGCGTCGATCCACGTTCGGATCGCCTCGGCGCGCCCGAAGGAATCGCCGTCGAGCTCCACCTCCTCGGCCCGGCTGAGCACCACGTCGAGCCGGCGGCCGCGCACGTAGCGCACCGCGTCCACGTCGCGCGAGGCGAGTTTGCGACCCCACTTCGTGCGGCGCAGCACGCCGTTCTCCCAGATCACCTTCACGAAGATCTGCACCCAGCCCCACGCGCTCTCGGGGCGGAGGAACACCGCCTCGAAGCGCCCGTCGTCGATGGCAGCTTCGGGGAGCAGCAGGACGTTGGCGGGCAGGGATCCGCAGTTGCCGATGATGAGGGTGTGCGCCGACACGGCTCGCGCGCCGTGGCCGTCGAGGCGGTAGCGGATCCGCATGCGGTTCTTGTCGCGCAGCGCCTTGCGTATGGCGTCGACGTAGGCGAGCCAGCCGACCTTGGCCTTCAGTTCCTCGTCGGTGTTCGAGAGCATCTTCGCGTCGAGCCCGAAGCCGGCCATCACGAGATAGGCGGCTCGCTCCACCGTGCCGCCCTCGCGACGGATGGCGGCCCACGCGAGGTCGATCTGCCGGTCGACGCCGTCGTACGCGACGTGGATGGAGTTCTCGAGGTCGTCGAGCGTCAGGTCGAGGTTGCGGGCGAGCAGGTTGCCCGTACCCGACGGGAGCAGGGCGAGCGACGTCGAGGTGCCGCCGAGCTCCTGGGCGACGGCGCGGATGGTGCCGTCGCCTCCGGCCGCGATCACCATGTCGGCGCCGGCCTCGAGCGCCTGCTTCGCCTGCCCTGGGCCCGGGTCCTCCTCGGTGGTCTCGAACCAGAGCGTCTCGGCCCAGTCGGCGGCGGCGGGCTCCGCCGCGATGGCGGCCCGCAGGTCGTCGAGCTCGACCTTCACCGGGTTGTAGATGACGGCCGCGAGCCGCTGCTTCGAGGCTGTGGAATCGGATGCCGAGACGGGCTCGGACGTGCTGGGGGCCGTGGGCATGCAGCGAGCCTAGGGTCGGACAGGGCCCGTTCGCAGCCCCTTGACGACCCGGCGGCGGCGTGCAGCAGTCTGCAGCACACCGCCGCAGCGTCGCCGCAGACGGCGATGAGGCGATCAGGCGGCGACCGGATCATGCCGCCCTCAGCGGAGCCCGGCCACCCGGCGTCGTTCCGACAGCTCGGCCGAGCCGACGATGACCGCGAGCACCACGACCGCGCAGAGGATGACCGCCCCCGCCGGCAGCAGTGCGGCCGAGATGCCGAGCGCTGCGGTGAGCACCAGGGCGGGCACGGCCCAGCGCAGCACAGCACCGATCGGCCGGCCGAACCGCACCGAGATGATGGCGTTCGTGAGGTAGAACACGGCGATGCCGCCGCAGAGCGCGATGCCCGATGCGAGCGGGAGGGGCTCGCCGGGGTCGTGGATCGCGTTGGCGAGCGCTCCGGACACGGCGGTCACCCCGACGACGACGAGGAACGGCAGGAACCCCACGGTGTCGCGGATGGCCGGGTAGTCGCCGGCCGCACGCAGCGCTTCGAGCCCGTCGCGCATCGCCTTGGTGCCGTACATGAAGAACGACCAGGCGAGCAGGGCGATGGCGGCCAGGCCCAGGGCCGCCGTCAGCCCGGCCTCGATCGTCCAGGCCTCGTCGAGCGCGGCCACGATGGAGAGCACCGACTCGCCGAGCACGATCACGACGAGCAGTCCGAAGCGCTCGGCGAGGTGCTCCACGTTGAGGTTGGCGATCACCCGGTCGGCCCAGCTCGTGCTGCTCGTCACGAGCAGCACCACCTCGATGACGATGGCCGCACCCCACAACACGAAGTTCCACGGCTGCGGCACCCAGATGGACGCGAGCCAGATCCCCGCGGTCACGCCGTTGTAGGCGAGCACCCGGATGCGCGACGCGGCGCCCCCGGTGGCCCACGACTGCGAGATCCACAGCGCGAGCAGCACGATGCGCAGGGCGGTGTTGCCCGCGGCGAACAGCCACGCGCGCTCGGTGGTCGCCTCGGGGGCCGCGACCGCGATCGCGCCGAGCGCGAACATGGCCGCGAGCATCACGAACGCGAGCTGGCGCCGGGTGAGCCACGGCATGATGTTCACCGCGAAGGTCAGGTTCACCCACGACCACCACACCGACGCGAACAGCGCGACGAAGAGCATCAGCCCACGACGAGTCACCAGCTCATTCTGGCGGCTGCCGCCGACAGCGGCCGACCTGCGCCTGCCGACTGCGCGTGAAATCCCGCCAACCGCCGACGACGCGAGCGGAT
>NZ_WJSP02000044.1 GCF_009720255.1 Agromyces humi
CGCGATCGCCGCACCCGCAACGCCCACCAACAGCGCCGCACCCACGACCGCAACCGAACACCGCGCGAACACCCTGCGCTTCTCCATCTACCTACTCCTTCGAATCCAGACCGACACCACGCCGGCCGTTCTCTGCGTGTGCGAGCCGCTCGTCCGAGAGCCCGCGTGCGGGAATGCCGCCGCGGACGTCGAGCGCGAGCGGCGCACGTGACGAGCCCCGAGGGGCGCGGATGCCGCGGACGCGCGTTCGGAAGACGACTGGGAGTCGAACATTGATCCTCCTTGATCAAGTCCTCGGCACGGCGGACGCGCGGGCCAGGCAGCTTCGGTCGATGCTCGATGCGGGTCGTCCACTCGGGCGCGAGCCCGGTTGATCGATACACCGGTACTCGTTGCTGGATGTTACCGCGAACATTCGGGAAGGCACAAGAAGTCAGAAGAAACTGACGGAAACAAGATGTTACCGGTATCAGAACCCGCCCCGACCAACGACTGCCGAGCCCGAGTCCCGCCCACCACACGGCACCCGTCCGCATTCCGGTTACCGAACGGTCAGTGAAATGATGTCAGGCATGCCGGGCAACCACCGACCGCACGTGCGGATGCAGGACGTCGCCCTGCGAGCCGGTGTGTCGCCCCAGACCGTGTCGAACGTCGTGAACGGGCGCACGGCGCGCGTCAGCGAGGAGACACGCGCCCGGGTGATCGAGTCGATCACGGCGCTGGGGTACCGGGTGAACCAATCGGCACGGTCGCTTCGACGGGGGCGGACCGGCACCGTCGGGCTCGGCATTCCGACGCTCGATTCGGAGTACTACGGCGCGCTCGCCGAAGCGCTCAGCGAGCGGTTCGCCGAACACGGGCTCCGGCTCGTCATCGAGAACACGGGCGGCGCGGTCGGGGCGGAGATCGACTCCCTCGCGACCTCGCGGCTCGATTCGTACGACGGGTTCGTGCTCGCGCTCGCAGCCGGTGATACCGACCACCTGGTCCAGGTCGACACGGAGACGCCGGTCGTGCTGCTCGGTGAGCGTGCACTGTCCAGCCAGTTCGACCACGTGGTCATGGACAACGTGGGCGGCGCGCGACAAGCCACCGGGCTCCTGCTGCGTGGCGGGGCTCGTGCGATCGCCGCGCTCGGCGGGGTCGACGCCGACGAGGAGACGATGCCCGCGCTCAGGACCCGGGGGTATCTCGAGGCGCACCACGCGCTCGGCGTGGACGTGGATCGGGCGCTGCTCGTCGCGTCGACGTTCGGAATCGAGGGCGGCTACGGGGGCATCCGCCGTCTGCTCGATCAGGGTCGCCGATTCGACGCGGTCTTCGCCCTGACCGATGCGAGCGCCATCGGGGCCCTCCGAGCGCTGGCGGATGCGGGCATCCGAGTCCCCGACGAGGTGCAGGTGATCGGCTTCGACAACACGAGGGCCGGCCGGTTCAGCGTGCCCCGCCTGTCGACGGTGGAACCGGGGAACGCCGCCCGGGCGGATTCCGTCGTCGAACTCCTCATGAGCCGGATGCGCCATCAGGACGGCCATCTCGAGCGCCGCGTCGTCGTGCACCCGGTCACGCTCGTCGAACGCGAATCGACATCTTCGCCTCCAGGGGCTCGGGCGCGGGACTGATCGTCCGTCGCGTCGGTCGGTCGGTCGCCGATCGGCGCCGCCGCACAGGTGCACAGGTCATCGGATGCCGGGTCGCTGCGGCCGGTTCCCGGCGGAACCGGCCGCAGCGGCTGGCCTCAGCAGGTCTTCCCGGTGTACGCCACCTCCTTCTCGGTGGTGACGGCGCGGCCGTCGACCTCACCGCTGACCACGACGGACACGCTGCCGCCCGGGATGGCGGCCTGCCTCGTCGAGAACACCTGGAAGGCGGACGTTCCCGATGCGATCGAGGCGAACGACTTCGTCCCGTAGTCGGAGTCGATCGTGACGGCGACGGGGACCTCGTTCTCGTTCTCGACGCGCACCGCGAGAAGGCCCTTCGCGGCGACGCAGCGGGGCTCGACCGTGACCGCCGCGCTCAACTCGGGCTTCTCGGCGTCGGCGCACGAGAGGCTCATGGTCAGCCAATCCGCATGGTCGTACGCGTTCGTGTCCCCACCGATGTCGGCGGTCAGCCGAAGCCGGTCCACTCCCGTGACGTCGATGCTGAACGCCTCCTTCTGGTGGTACCGGATGACGCTCGAATTGCTCCAGAGGATCGAGCCGTCTCCCGTCACCGAGCCGCTGATCGACGGCTTGAGCGTCGCGTTGCCGTTGTTGGTGTCATCGTCGACGCCCAGGGCCCCGGTCAGGACGGTGCAGTTCCCACCGAGCCAGACGTCCACCGTCGAGACGGCGTTGGAGCCGATGCCCTTGGGGTAGACCGTTCCGTCGACCGTGAGCGGCTTGTCGTCCTGGCTGAGGTCGCGTCGCGGGTTCCCGGTCCATCCGTTCGTCGTCGCGAGCCAGGGGAGGTCGCTGAGGAACGTCTCACCGACGGGCGCCGCGGGCGTCACGTTGATGAGCACCGACGCCGGTTCCGAGCCGTCCAGCCACACGACCTGTGCCGGAAGCGACACGTCGCCGATCGATGCGGTGGCGGCGGCTTCCACGCGCACCGTCACGACGTCCGAGCCGCCTGCGGCGATCGTCGGGATGGCGACCGGCGACTGGGGGGTCACTCCGCCTGCTGCCCCGAGCTGCAGTTCCGCTCCGACGAGGGACTCGTCGAGGAGGTTGTGCACGGTGACGGACACCTCGGTGTCGTCGCCCTGCTCGACCCGACCGGATCCGGAGGCACCGACCACTCCCGGCAGCTCCTCGTCCATGCCGGGTGAGAGGCGATAGAGGGCGGTCTCATAGGCCGGCACGGTCGCCGAGATCGCGGCGGCGGTGTTGTACAGGTCGGTGTGCGACCACACGTCGCGCGCCACGTAGACGTCGTCCTGTGCACCCAATGCCGGGAGCGAGGTCGAGATCGTCGCACTCGAGCCCGTGGTGTTGAGGAGCGCGACGGCGAGGTCGCCGTCCGCGAGCTCGCGCGTCCAGACCTGGAGTCCATCACCGTTGCTGATGCGTCGAGCCTGCTTGCCCAGCGGATCCTGGTCGATGTCGACCAGCTCCTGGTTGGTGAGGAGCGCGACCTCGGCGTCGCTCAGCGCGCCGATGTCCGTCCCGAGGAAGAGCGGCGCGGCCAACATCGACCACATCGCCAGGTGGCTCTTGTTCTGGGCGTAGGTCAGCGATCCGTTGCTGAACTGGAGCATGTCGGGGTCGTTCCAGTGTCCGGGCCCAGCGTACGGATGGAGTTCAGCCTGTCGATCGATGATGCTCGTGATCGATGCCCAGTTGGGCGCGATGTCGCCGGTCGTCCTCCAGAGGTTGGCGACGGGTTCCGCCCACGTCCAAGGGGCGCTGTCGCCGTACTCCGAGATCGCGTAGACGATGTCGCGGTCCACCTTCGCGAGCTCATCGCGCATCTTCGAGAACGCCTGCAGCTTGGTGAGGTTGAGGCTGCCGTCGGGGTAGCACCAGTCGTACTTCAGGTAGTCCACGCCCCAGGCGGCGAACGTTTCCGCGTCGATCTGCTCGTGCCCGTACGATCCGACATTCGGCGTGTAGCCGTTGTAGAGGTTCGCGCAGGTCTTCGTCCCGGGGACGCTGTAGATGCCGAACTTCAGGCCCTTCGAATGCACGTAGTCGGCCACCGGCTTGATGCCGTTCGGGAAGCGGGTCGCGTCCACCTTGAGCACGCCGTTCGCATCCCGCCCGTTCTGGAAGCAGTCGTCGAGCACCACGTACTCGTAGCCCACCTCGTCGAGCCCCTTCTCGACGATCTCGTCGGCCACGTTCATGAGCGCTGCCGCAGTCAGCCCGTTCCCGCCGTTGCAGTAGAACTGGTTCCAGCTGTTCCAGCCCATCGGCGGGGTGTCGGCGAGGCCGTTGTCGAGCGCCTCCGCCGGTGGCGGAGGGGTGATGGCGAGCAGCGACCCGACGGCGACGGCCGCCACGGCGGCCATTCCGAGCAATCGGCGTCGCAGACGCGTGGTTCGGGTGGATCGTTCCAGCATTGAACTACTCCTTCTCGGACGAGATCGACCCCCGGCGACCTTCTGCATCGCCGCCACCCACGAACGACCCCTTCGGGCAGCGAACGACGGGTGCAGCGATAGGCCCCGAGCGGGCACGGCGGGGGTCGGGTCCCCGCGACCGCTCGGGCGTACGTTCCGCTACTGGAAGGGAGAACCGGTCTCGGCCGGGTGCCGCGCGACCGGCGGGCGCGCACCAGCACGCCAAGACGGCCTGCGGGATGAGAGTCTGGACGAGTAGGCGAAACGCGACACTGATCCTCCTTGATCAAAGCCGAAGCACATTCGGTGGGGCTGCCCAGCCGACGGACCGGTGGATCGATCAACTTGCCAGGCGCTCGTTCATGTTACCGGGAACATTTATCGAAGGCAATGAAATCGCCGATGTGCTGCCTCCACCCAGTGATACCGGTATCGACGCGCACGCAAGGAGCACAGTGTCGAGCTTCGACGCTCCCGGGGCACCGCTCACTTCGGCAGAGCGGTGCTGCGTGGTCCTGCGCTACTGGACCTGATCGGTCGGGCGCACGAGGATCTCGTTGACCGACACGTGTTCGGGTTGGCTGAGTGCGTAGACGACCGCCTCGGCGATGTCCCCGGTCCGGAGCGTGCGCATCGATGCGGCGATGTCGGCAGCGGCGGCCTGCATGGTCGGGTCGGTGATGTGGCTCGTGAGCTCGGTGTCGACGAAGCCGGGCTGGATCACGATCACTCGGACCCCTCGCCGGGTGACCTCTTGCCGCAAGGACTCCGAGAAGGCGCTGATGCCGAACTTCGTTGCGGCATACACGCCGCTGCCGAGAGACGCCGACCGAGCCGCGGTCGACGACACCTGCACGACCGCACCCTTCGTCTCGAGCAGGTGAGGCAGTGCGGCGTGGACCGCATACATCGAGCCGAGCAGGTTGGTGTCGATCATGCGCTGCCACTCGCGCGTGTCGGCGCCGAGGATGAGCCCGCTCTGCATCAGACCGGCGTTGTTGACCAGCACGTCGAGTCGGCCGAAGTGGCCCACGGTCTCCGCCACGGCACGCTGCACCGACTCGGAGTCGGTGACGTCGAGCTGGAGCGGCAGGACTTCGCCGCGGGCGCTGTCGACGAGGCTGGCGAGCCGATCGACGCGACGTGCGCCGATCGCGACGCGCGCGCCGGCGGCCGACAGTGCCAGCGCGACCTCGCGGCCGATGCCCGACGAGGCCCCCGTCACGAGGATGACCTTTCCCTCGAGTGCAGGGTGGGCCTGGATACGTTCGGTGGACTTCACGATGGTTCCTTCCAGCGGGCGTCCGGCCCGCGTCCATTTCGGGCGAGCTTCGACGCGATGGGGGTGCGCAAGACCGGGCAGTCGGTCCCGCGCACCCGCGGCGTCCATGCGGCAGTGGCTATGCGGCCGCTCGGTCCTGGTTCAACCCGCGGATCGCGTCGAGGATGGTGGCCGCCACCGCCTCCGGCTGCGAGACGCTGACCGCGTGCGAGGCGCCTGCGAGCTCGGTCGTGCCTCGCGAGCCCGCGCGTTCGGCGCCGGCACGGTGCACCGCGACGGGGATGTTGCGGTCCTCGCTGCCGAACACGTGCCATGAAGGGCGGTCCTTCCACCCGGGCGTCGCCGCCTGCACGGTGTCCTTCAGAGCCGCTTCGGTCACCGGTCGCTGGGTCGCGCCCATCAGGCCGGCGACCTGCACGGGCACGTCCGCGGCGAACTGGTCGCGGAACAGCGATCGGCGGATGACGAGTTCCACGCCGCCGGTCGAGACCGGGTGCGCGTCGAGGGCGTCGCCGAGCGTGGAGCCCGGTTCGCTCGCGGAGAGGGAGAAGGCGCTGTCGCCGGGCTCGGGCACGAAGGCGCCGGCGTACACCAGGCCGACGACCTGGTCGTTTCCTGCCGAGGCCTCGCTGATCACGAGGCCGCCGTAGGAGTGGCCGACGAGCAGGACGGGCCCGTCGATGGAGGCGATGACGTCGCGCACGTACGCGGCGTCGCCGGCGAGGCTCCGGAGCGGATTGGCGACCGCCACGGAGGTGACGCCTTCGGCGTAGAGGGCCGCGATGACGCCGTTCCAGCTGGCGGACTCGGCGAATGCGCCGTGCACGAACACGACGGTCGGCTTCTGATCTGACATGACTGTTCCCCTTCTCGAATCACCCCCACCCAGCGCGGACGCGATACCAACTCAGACCACGCGGGAGGCGCTGGTGTGACCGCTTGGGCGGAGATCGTGATGTGATCGCGGTTCGGTGAATCCGGTGCGGCGCCTCCTGTCTCGAATGCCGACCGCGGAGATCGCACCGCCGAGGATCATGGCGGTGGCCGACGCCGCGACGAGTCGGTGGAAGCTGTCGACGTCGATCGTCGCGGATCCACCGAGGGTGGCCGCGAGCGCGACGGCGATCAGTCCGGCGATCCGGGAGACCGCGTTGTTGGTCGCCGAGGCGATGCCCGAGTGCGTCGGGCCGACCGCACCGAGGATCGTCGCGGTCAACGGCGCGACCGTGAGGGCCATGCCGAACCCGAAGAGGAGCACGGCTGGGAGCACCTGCGTCAGGTAGTCGGCCTCGTCGGTGGCGGCGAGCATCAGCGCGAACCCGCTGCCGGCGATCACGGGTCCCGCGCCCATGAGCGCACGGGCTCCGACGCGCCCGCTCAACCGACCGATGTACGCGGATAGGCCGATGAGCACCAGGCTCGAGGGGATCATCGCGAGGCCGGCCATCGTGGCCGAGTAGCCCGCGCTCTGCTGGAGGAAGACCACCAGCGCGAAGGTCCCCAGGGACAGTCCCCCGTAGATGAAGAAGGTCGCGACGTTCCCGACGGTGAAGTTCCGTGCTCGGAAGATCCGCATCGGCAGCATCGGTTGCGGGGTCCGCAGCTCCCACAGGACGAACCCGACGAAGCTCGCGCCACCGATGATCATTGCAGCGAGGATGATCGGCGAGTCCCATCCGAAGCGGGCGTGCTCGATGAGCACGAACACGGGAAGGCCGAGACCTGCGACGCCGAGCAGGGCACCGACGAGGTCCACGCGAGCGCCAGGCGATCGCGGCGGATCCTCCTCCAGCCGAGACGCGAGCCCGACGGCGAGCGCGACCGGCAGCACGTTGACACCGAAGACCCATCGCCACAACAGTGCATCGACGAGCACCCCGCCGAGTGCCGGCCCGGCGATGGTGGCGATGCTCGTGAACGCCGTCCAGCTCCCGATCGCACGGCCCTGCTTGTCGGCCGGGAAGGCGTCGAGGATGAGGGCGAGCGAACTCGGCACCAGGAGGGCGCCGAAGACCCCCTTCAGGCCGCGCACGAGGATGAGCGTCTCGACGGTGGGCACGATCGCGCACGCCACGGAAGTGAGTCCGAAGCCGATGAGCCCGGTCATCAGCACGCGTTTCCGTCCGAACACGTCGGAGAGCGACCCCGCGAGCAGGATGAAGGCGCCGAGGCTCAGGAGGTAGGAGTCCACGACCCATTGCTGGGAGGAGAGCCCGCCTCCGAGATCGGCGCTGATCGCCGGCAACGCGATGTTCACCGCGCTCCCGTCCAGGAACGCGGCGAACGACGCGAGGATGGCGACCGACAGTACCGTCCGCTGTGGCGCGGTCGTCCATCTGGTCATCATCGTGTTCAGGCGCGGCCGAGGGCCTTGCGGAGCACGTGCACCGCCTGCTCGACCGCGGCGGTCACGGCCGGCGAGGGGCGGAGCGGGTTCAGCATCATGAAGTCGTGCAGCGTGTCGTTGTACCGCACGCTCGTGGTGCGCACGCCCGCCTCCACGAGGCGCCGCGCATACGCTTCGCCCTCGTCGCGGAGCACATCGTTCTCGTCGGTGATGACGAACGCCTCTGGGAGCCCGGTCAGCTGCTCGATCGTGGCGCGAAGCGGCGACGCCGTGATGTCGCTCCGCTTCATGGCATCCGGCAGGTAGCTGTCCCAGAACCACGCCATGGCGGCGGCCGTCAGGTACGGGCCGTCGGCGAACTCGCGGTAGCTGTCGGTGTCCTGCGCGGCATCGGTGACCGGGTAGTAGAGCGACTGGTGCACGAACGACACGTCGCCGCGTTCCTTGGCGAGGATCGCGACGACCGCGGTCATGTTGCCGCCGACCGAGTCGCCGGCCACGGCGAGCCGCGTCGCGTCCAGGCCCTTCTCAGCGCCCGATTCGGTGATCCACCGCGCGGTCGCGTAGGCCTGTTCGATGGCGACCGGATGCTGCGCCTCCGGCGAGCGGTCGTACTCGACGAACACCACCGCGGCGTCGACCCCGACGGCGATCTCGCGCACGAGGCGGTCGTGGGTGGCGGCATTGCCGATGACCCAGCCGCCGCCGTGGATGTAGAGGATCGTCGGCAGCAGGCCGGTCGATCCGGTCGGCGTGACGATCCGAACCTGCACGTCGCCGACGGCGGCGGGAACCGTGATCCATTCCTCGTCGACGTCGGGCTTCGCGATCGGCGCGGCGTGCAGGTCGTCGAGGACCTTTCGCGCGCCGTCCGCGCCGAGCTGGTAGAGGAACGGGGGTGTCGAGGTGGCGTCGGCGATGGCCTGCGCCTCGGGGTCGAGGATGTGCGCGTGCATGATCGTGCCTTTCGTGGTCGGCGGTGAGGACAGGCGCATCCGTCGGACGCTCCTGTCAAGGAGGACCGGACCGCACGCCGCCCTGTGACGAACCCATCGGAGCGGGACGACGCCGTCGCCACCGTCACGTTCGCACGTCCTGGCCGGTCGAAGCTGATGACCGGTTCGTCCGAGCCCGCCTTCAACCGACCACTCCCCGTTCCACGACAAGGAGCAGATCATGAGCCCGATCCCTCGACTACTGCCGCTGCGACACGTCCGAACGGGACATCTCGACGTCGCCTACTTCGAAGCCGGTCCGGCAGACGGCCCACCCGTGCTCCTGCTGCACGGGTTCCCCTACGACATCCACAGCTACGTCGAGGTCGCACCGATCCTGGCCGACGCCGGCTTCCGCGTCATCGTGCCCTCCCTGCGCGGGCACGGCGACACCCGGTTCGTGGACGAGACCATCCCACGCACCGGACAGCAGGCCGCGCTGGGACAGGACGTCATCGAGCTCATGGACGCCCTTCGGATTCCCCGGGCGATCCTCGCGGGGTACGACTGGGGCGGGCGGGCGGCCTGTGTCGTCGCAGCGCTGTGGCCCGAGCGCGTCACCGCCCTCGTGTCGGTCAACGGGTACCTCATCCAGGACATCAGCGCCGCGATGCAACCGATCCGCCCCGACCTCGAAGCGGGATTCTGGTACTTCTTCTACTTCCTCACGGACCGCGGCCGGGCCGGGCTGACCGAGAACCGGCGGGGCATCGCGGAGGTGATCTGGCGCCGGAACTCCCCCGAGTGGGACTTCAGCGACGCTGAGCTCGACCGGGCCGCGGCCGCGTTCGAGAACCCGCGACTTCGTCGACGTCGTGATCCACTCGTACCGGCACCGCCTGTTCCACGTCCCCGGGGCCCCCGAGTACGCCCGGCTCGAGGCGCAGCTGGCGCAGCTCCCCTCGATCACCGCGCCGACCATCACCCTCGATGGACTCGCCGACGGCAACTTCCCTGCACGCGATGCGGCAACCGCCGGGGTCCGCTTCGTCGGGCCCTACGAGCATCGACGGGTGCCGCACGCCGGCCACAACCTGCCGCAGGAGGCACCGCTCGAATTCGCGGATGCAATCCACAGCGCGGCGGAACTCGCGGCGCAGCGCCCTGCCGCGTAGCTCGCGGCAGGCACGGCACGGCACCGACCCAACGCCAGCAGCTGTCGGTGATGGCGGAAGCGCACGACGCACACCCGTCCACCTCGCGCGTCACACTGTGCCACGACCGCGGCGTGTCGACCCCTGGTCGAGCCGTCCACGCTCCCGTCGTTCGACGCGAGGCGCATCTCCCGTGAGCGACGTCAGCACCTCTTCGAGTCGGTCGGCGACGTCGCCGAGGATGCGTGCGTCGACCGACGAGAACTCCCGCTCGATCGCCGGCAGGTAGGCGCGGGCTGCGACGAGGAACCTGCGCCGGCCCTCTGCCGTGAGCACGGCGAAGGCCGAACGGCCGTCGTCGGGATTCGGCTCGCGCGCGACGAGGCCCGCGCCGACGAGCTCGTCGACGAGCCGACTCACCCGGGTCCGACTCAACACCACCCGCTCCGAGAGCTGGCCCATGGTGAGGCGGCCGCCACCGTCGCGCAGCTCGAGCAGCACGTCGTACCAGCTCAACGGCATTCCGCCGTCCCTGACGACGGCCCCGTCGAGGCGCGGCAGCAGTGCGGCGTGGAGCCGCAGCACGGCCTCCCAGGTCCGCTCAGCATCGGTGGGGGCGCTCATATCGCTATGCTACCCGCAATTGTGTGCGTGCGCACGTACATGCTATGGTCCCTGCATCGTTTATTTATGTGCGTGCGCACATAAGAAGGGAACCGGAATCATGACCGCACTGCTGCACATCTCGGCGTCACCTCGCGGCGAGGCATCCGAGTCGCTCGCCATCGCACGGGTGTTCCTCGAGGCGTTCCGTGACGCCGACCCCGAGGCATCCGTCGACGAATGGAACCTCTGGGACGGTTCGCTCCCGGCGTTCGGCCCAGACGGCGCCGGCGCGAAGATGCGCGTCTTCGCCGGCGAGCAGCCGGCAGGCCCGCAGGAGACCGCCTGGCATCGCGCGCGCCTCGCGTTCGAGCGCTTCGCCGCGGCGGACGCCTACCTCTTCAGCCTGCCGATGTGGAACGCCGGCATCCCGTACATCGCCAAGCAGTTCATCGATGTCGTCAGCCAGCCCGGCATGGTGTTCGACTTCGACCCCGAACGGGGCTACACCGGACTGCTCGGGGGCCGCCGCGCGATGGTCGTGTATACGAGCGCGGTCTACGGCGCGGGTCGCCCATCCGCGTTCGGCAGCGACTTCCAGCAGCCCTATTTCGAGGACTGGCTGCGCTGGACCGGAATCACGGATGTCGCGTCGATCGCCTTCCGCCCGAACCTCGCCACCGCCGACGCCGAACTCGGGCGCAGGTCTGCACACGCCGCCGCGCGTCGCGAGGGAACGGAGTTCGGTCGGACGAGGATGCGCCGCGCCTCCTGACGACTCGGTGCTGGTGGTGGCGGTGCGCCACCTACCATGAACAGCATGGACGCCGCACCGGATCGCCCGCTGATCTCTTCCCGTTCCCTCACCGAGCGTGGCCTCCAGTTGGTGACCGAGCGGCACCTTGCGACGCTGTCGACCGTCGGGCCCCGGGGCGATCTGCACGTGGTCGCCGTCGGCTTCACCTACGTCGACGGCGTCGTCCGCATCATCACCAGCGGCGGCAGCCAGAAGGTCCGCAATGTCGAGCGCGACCACCGTGCCACCGTCGCGCAGGTGTCGGGGCCCGAATGGCTCAGCATCGCCGGCCGCGCCGTCGTCGAGCGCGACCCTCAGTCCGTCGACCTCGCGGTTCGCCTCTATGCCGAGCGGTACCGCCAGCCACGCGAGAATCCGAGCCGGGTCGTCATCCGCATCCACCCCGAGCGGGTTCTCGGCTCCGCCGGCATGTGGTCGACGACGTCCGCCAGGAGCTGACGAACACACGCGCTCCTAGAAGTCCCAGTCCTCGTCTTCCGTGACGACGGCCTTGCCGATCACGTACGACGAGCCCGACCCCGAGAAGAAGTCGTGGTTCTCGTCGGCGTTCGGGGAGAGCGCCGAGAGGATCGCCGGGTTCACGTCGGTCACGGTCTTCGGGAACATCGGCTCGTAGCCGAGGTTCATGAGGGCCTTGTTCGCGTTGTAGTGCAGGAACTTCTTGACGTCTTCGGTCAGGCCGACGCCGTCGTAGAGGTCTTGCGTGTACTGCACCTCGTTGTCGTAGAGCTCGTAGAGCAGCGAGAACGTGTAGTCCTTGAGGTCGTCGCGCTCCTGCTGGCTGACGAGCTCGAGCCCCTTCTGGAACTTGTAGCCGATGTAGTACCCGTGCACGGCCTCGTCGCGGATGATGAGACGGATCAGGTCGGCCGTGTTGGTGAGCTTCGCCCGCGACGACCAGTACATCGGCAGGTAGAAGCCCGAGTAGAAGAGGAACGACTCGAGCAGCGTCGAAGCGACCTTGCGCTTCAGCGGCGAGTCGCCCTGGTAGTACTCCATGACGATCGCGGCCTTCTTCTGAAGGTTCTCGTTCTCGACCGACCACCGGAACGCGTCGTCGATGTCCTTCGTCGAGCACAGCGTCGAGAAGATCGACGAGTAGCTCTTCGCGTGCACCGACTCCATGAACGCGATGTTCGTGTACACCGCCTCTTCGTGCGGCGTCAGCGAGTCGGGGATCAGCGACACCGCGCCCACCGTGCCCTGGATCGTGTCGAGCAGGGTCAAGCCGGTGAACACGCGCATGGTGAGCGTCTGCTCGTCGGGCGTGAGCGTGTTCCACGACTGGATGTCGTTCGACAGCGGCACCTTCTCGGGCAGCCAGAAGTTGTTCACCAGGCGGTTCCAGACCTCGAGGTCCTTGTCGTCCTGGATCTTGTTCCAGTTGATCGCGTTGACGTGGTCGACGAGCTTGATCTTGCCGCCGGCGTGCGCCGGGTCGTTCTTGGCCGAGTTGACCGGATCGGTGAGAGTCATGTCAGTTCCTTCTGAACGGATGTCGCGAGCGGGCGAATCTTCGAACGTGGGCGTTGCTCGCTACAGCGTGCAGCTCACGCACATGTCCAGCTCGGTCCCCTCGAGGGCCATCTGGCGCAGGCGGATGTAGTAGATGGTCTTGATGCCCTTCTTCCACGCGTAGATCTGCGCCTTGTTGATGTCGCGCGTCGTCGCCGTGTCCTTGAAGAACAACGTCAGCGAGAGGCCCTGGTCGACATGCTGGGTCGCCGCGGCGTAGGTGTCGATGACCTTCTCGTAGCCGATCTCGTAGGCGTCCTGGTAGTACTCGAGGTTGTCGTTCGTCATGAACGCCGCCGGGTAGTAGACGCGTCCGAGCTTGCCCTCCTTGCGGATCTCGATCTTCGAGGCGATCGGGTGGATCGACGCCGTCGAGTTGTTGATGTACGAGATCGATCCGGTGGGCGGCACGGCCTGCAGGTTCTGGTTGTAGATGCCGTGCTCCTGGATGGAGGCCTTCAGCTCCTGCCAGTCCTGCTGCGTGGGGATGTGCACGCCGGCGTCGGCGAAGAGCTGCGTGACCTTGGCGGTCTCGGGCACCCACGCGGCATCCGTGTACTTGTCGAAGAATTCACCCGACGCGTACTTGGAGTCCCAGAAGCCGTCGAACACCTCACCGCGCTCGATGGCGATGCGGTTCGAGGCCCGCAGCGCGTGGAACAGCACCGTGTAGAAGTAGATGTTCGTGAAGTCGACACCCTCTTCGCTGCCGTAGAAGACGCGCTCGCGGGCGAGGTAGCCGTGCAGGTTCATCTGGCCGAGGCCGATGGCGTGCGACTTGTCGTTGCCGTCTTCGATGGAGCGCACCGACGCGATGTGGCTCTGGTTCGAGACCGAGGTGAGGCCGCGGATGGCGGTCTCGACGGTCTTGCCGAAGTCGGGCGAGTCCATCGTGAGGGCGATGTTCAGCGAACCGAGGTTGCAGCTGATGTCCTTGCCGATCTGGTTGTAGCTGAGGTCTTCGTTGTAGGTCGTCGGCGTGTTGACCTGGAGGATCTCGGAGCACAGGTTCGACATGTTGATGCGGCCCTTGATGGGGTTCGCCTTGTTCACCGTGTCCTCGAACACGATGTAGGGGTATCCGCTCTCGAACTGGATCTCGGCGAGGGTCTGGAAGAACTCGCGCGCGTTGATCTTCGTCTTCTTGATGCGCGGGTCGTCGACCATCGCACGGTAGTTCTCGCTGATCGGCACGTCGCCGAACGGCTTGCCGTAGACCTTCTCGACGTCGTACGGCGAGAAGAGGTACATGTCCTCGTTGTTCTTCGCGAGCTCGAACGTGATGTCGGGCACGACGACGCCGAGCGACAGCGTCTTGATGCGGATCTTCTCGTCGGCGTTCTCGCGCTTGGTGTCGAGGAACCGCATGATGTCGGGGTGGTGGGCGCTGAGGTACACCGCGCCGGCGCCCTGGCGTGCGCCGAGCTGGTTGGCGTAGCTGAAGCTGTCTTCCAGCAGCTTCATGACGGGGATGATGCCCGACGACTGGTTCTCGATCTGCTTGATGGGCGCACCCGACTCGCGGATGTTGCTGAGCAGCAGCGCGACGCCGCCGCCACGCTTCGACAGCTGCAGCGCCGAGTTGATGCCGCGGGCGATCGACTCCATGTTGTCCTCGATGCGGAGGAGGAAGCAGGAGACGAGCTCGCCGCGCTGCGCCTTGCCCGTGTTGAGGAAGGTCGGGGTGGCCGGCTGGAAGCGACCGGCGATGATCTCCTCGACCAGGTCGGTGGCGAGCTGCTCGTCGCCCTGGGCGAGGCCGAGCGCGGTCATGACGACCCGGTCCTCGAAGCGCTCGAGGTAGCGCTTGCCGTCGAACGTCTTCAGCGTGTAGCTCGTGTAGTACTTGAACGCGCCGAGGAAGGTCTCGAAGCGGAACTTCTTCGAGTAGGCGAGGTCGTTGAGCCGCTGGATGAACGCGAAGTCGTACTGCGCCAGCACCTCGGGCTCGTAGTACTCCTTCTCGACGAGGTAGTCGAGGCGCTCCTTGAGGGAGTGGAAGAAGACGGTGTTCTGGTTGACGTGCTGGAGGAAGTACTCGCGCGCCGCCTCACGGTCCTTCTCGAACTGGATCTCGCCGTTCGGGCCGTAGAGGTTGAGCATCGCGTTGAGCGAGTGGTAGTCCATGCCACTGGCCACGCGGGGCGCGTCCATGAGGGCTACGCCGTCAGTTGCTGCTGAGTCGACCAAAATGCGTCCAATCCTTCGTCGACGGCGCGAACGTCGTCTGGGGTTCCGAATACTTCGAAGCGATAGAGGTGGGGCACCCCGGTCTTCGTGGCGATGACGTCGCCGGCGAGTCCGTAGGCGCTCCCGAAGTTGGTGTTGCCGGCGGCGATGACGCCGCGCAGGAGGGCACGATTGTGCGGGTCGTTCAGGAACCTGATGACCTGCTTGGGCACCGCACCGTGGCCGTCGCCGCCACCGTAGGTGGGCACGACCAGCACGAAGGGCTCCTCAGCGCGCAGCGCGTCGTCGCGCGCATGCAGCGGAATCCGCGCTGCCGGGCGGCCCAGTTTCTCGATGAAGCGCTTGGTGTTGCCTGAGACGCTCGAGAAGTAGACCAGGTTCGTCATGGTGCATCCTTCGCCGCATTCCCGTTGTTCCGGCTCTGCGATCCGTTGCCGCTGCCGTGTCGGGCCGCGGGTCAGGCGAGACGAGAGGCGAGTTCGGCGATCTTGTCGGGGCGGAAGCCCGACCAGTGGTCTTCGTCGGTGATGACGACCGGGGCCTGCAGGTAGCCCAGCTCCTTGACGTGCGCGAGAGCGCCCTCGTCGGTGGAGACGTCGAGCACTTCGTACTCGATGCCCTTGCTGTCGAGCGCACGGTACGTCGCGTTGCACTGGACGCAGGAAGGCTTGGTGTAGACCGTGACCGTCATGGTTTCCCCTCGTTCTCTTCGTGTTCTCGAGCCCCGGAGGAGCCCGCCCCCGTACTGCTGTTTTCGCTTCCTCAATACTACATCTAGTGTCTGCGGAACTGAACCGCCACAACATGCTGTAGTTACATTCGTGTAGTTTTCCACGGGTTTCTCCACCGTTCATCCCCAGCCGGATGCCCCGGTGATCCGCGGATTCTCGCGGGGACCCGGCGGGTTATTCACAAGCCGGCCGTTTCGGGATTTCTCGCCTGTGGATGGAATCCCCGGCGTGTCGCGATTCCCGACCCCTTGGGGCTCCCGGATGCCGCGACCCCTACATATGGTGTTGTGACCTTCATGCTGCCACCACCCACCGACATCGCGGCGGGTGCGCTGCGCGTGTCGCGGGGCGCGGACGCGGCATCCGCTCGGCTCGTGCCGTGGACGCGCGTTCGGGAGTGTCGAGAGGACGCCATTCGCGGGTGCGGAGCTCCGTCGACCCGCGAATCGCGTCGTCTCACCCGGGCTGCAGCCCCAGGGGCAGTCCGGCGGGCGGTGGAGGTCGTCGAAGGGTCGGCGTAGCGTGGCGCTGCAACGGCAAGGAGGCCCGATGACCGAGTTCGTGACATCCGCCGACGGCACGCGCATCGCGTTCGACCGCGAGGGCGCCGGGCCGCCCGTGATCCTGATCGGCGGGGCGATGCAGTTCCGGGCGTTCGATCCCGCGACGGCCGAGATGGCGCACCTGCTCGCGGGGCACGGATTCAGCGTGGTGAACTACGACCGGCGCGGGCGCGGCGAGAGTTCCGCGGAACCGCCGATCACCCTCGCCCAGACCATCGACGACCTGCGCGCGCTCACCGAGCTGCTCACCGAGGGCGCGGATGACGCGGTCGCCCTGTTCGGCAACTCGTCGGGCGGAGCCATCGCCCTCGCCGCCGCCGCGGCCGGGCTGCCCGTGTCGAAGCTCGTGTTCTTCGAGGTGCCGCTCGACGCCGAGGGCGGCGCCGAGGGGGCCGTCTTCGTCGAGGAGCTCCGCGAGCGCATCGATGCCGGCGACCGGGTCGGCACCCTCGAGGTGTACATGGCCGACATGCCGCCCGAGTGGCTCGAGGGGGCGAAGCAGAGTCCCGGATGGCCGACCATGCTGGAGGTCGCGCCGAGCCTGCTGCCCGACGCCGAGTCGCTCGCGTGGACGCAGTCCGCTCCCCGCGCAGAGCTCTGGCGCGGCATCACCGCGCCCACGCTCGCCCTCGTCGGCGAGCAGACGCAGCCGATCATGACGTCGGCCGCGGCCTCCCTCGTCGCCTCGATGCCGGATGCCACGACGCGCACCATCCCGGGCGCCGACCACCGGTGGGATCCGCACGTACTGGCGCTCGCGATCGCCGAGTTCCTCGTCGGCTGAGCGGATGCCGCGCGCAGCACGCTCGCGACGAGCGGATACCGCGTGCGCGGCAGCGCCCCGCCTCAGG
>NZ_WJSP02000440.1 GCF_009720255.1 Agromyces humi
GCATCCGATGGGCGCGTGGTGCTGGGCGTCACCGGGAGCCCGGGGGCGGGCAAGACGACGCTCGCGCAGGCGCTCGTGGCGGCGCTGAACGCCGATGCCGACACCGACACCGACGCCGACACCGTCGACACCGACGCCGACACCGTCGACACCGACGCCGCCGTCGACGCCGAGGCGCCCGCGCTCGCCGTGCACCTGCCGATGGACGGCTTCCACCTCGCCAACGCGACCCTCGACCGCCTCGGCCTGCGGCACCGCAAGGGCGCGATCGAGACGTTCGACGGCTGGGGCTTCGTGGCGCTGCTCGAGCGCGTGCGGCGCGAGGCCGACCACACGGTGTTCGCACCGGCGTTCGAGCGCGACGTCGACGAGCCGGTGGCCGGCGCCATCGCGATCCGACCCGCGGCCCGCGTCGTGGTCGTCGAGGGCAACTACCTGCTCGGCGACGTCGAGCCGTGGAGCCGGGTGCGTGCGCTGCTCGACGAGGTGTGGTTCTGCGACGCCGACGACGACGAGCGGATGTCGCGCCTCGTGCACCGTCACACGACGTTCGGCCGCTCGCCCGAGGCCGCGCACGCGTGGGCGTCCGAGGTCGACGGCGCCAACGCGCGCGGCATCCAGCCCACGCGGGAACGTGCCGACCTCGTCGTCTCGGGCGTCACGTGGGAGGCGCGCGACCGCTCAGGCGACCGCCTCAGGCGGTGACCTCAGGCGGCGGCATCGGGGGAAGCGGCGACGCGGTGCCGTCTCAGCCCGTGGTGTCGGCCGTCACCCGGCCCGAGGCATCCACCGTGATGACGGTCGTGAGCTTCTTGCGGTTCAGCGCACGGTAGGCGACGTAGATGAGCCAGAGCCCGCCGGTCAGGATGATGAGGACCAGATTCCAGAACCAGCCGATGCGCTTGTTCTTCGAGAGCACCGCCTGGCCGCCGGTGAACGTCTGCACGGTCCAGCCGCGCTGCACGTACCGCGCGACCTGGGTGCTCAGCATCTGCGTGCGGGCCTCGTCCGACAGCGGCGTCCGGCCGGCCGCGTTCACTTCCGTCATCCCCGTACCGTACCCCGGTCGATGCCGCCGCCGACAGCCCCGTTCGAGCTTCCGACCGCCCTGTGGGCCCGGCGCGAGTGCCGGGCAGCGGCTCGCTGTCCCCCATCCGCGGGCTTGCCGCTCGAGCGGCCACCTCGTATCGTCACGAGCGACTGCGTTCCCAGACCCGATCGGAGTCACCATGCCCGCAACTCCGCTGCCGTCCAGTGGTGATCGCCCGAGCCAGCGCGAGGCCGGTGGTCTCGGCACGGCGAAGACGTGCGACGCGAGTGGCATGGCCGAGATCCATCGCATGTTCCGGGCCGGATTCGGTGAGGCGCCGGCCCTCATCTCCGGGGTCGCCGACGGCGACGTGGTGCACGCCGAGGTGGTGAGCGACCACCTCCGCATGCTGTCGGTCGGACTGCACGCCCACCACGAGGGCGAGGACGCCATGCTCTGGGATGCGCTCGACGAGCGTGCCCCCTCGTGCTCGATGCACGTGCAGCGCATGAAGGCGCAGCATGCCGAGCTGCTCGTACATCTCCGCCAGCTCGATGCGGCGCTGCCCGTGTGGCGGTCGAGCGGGGCGTCGACGGATGCCGCAGCGCTGGTCTCTGCGCTCAACGGCATCAACGGGGCACTCGCCGATCACCTCCCCGACGAGGAGTCCAACATCGTGCCCGTGATGGAGACGGTGATCACGCAGCAGGAGGTCGACGCCCTCGCCGCACACGGCCGCAAGGCCACGCCGAAGGGGCGCATGTTCCTGCAGCTGGGTGCGATCCTCGCCGCCCAGCCCGACGGAGGGGTCGCCTGGCAGAAGGCGCACCTGCCCGGGCCGGTACGGGTGATCTGGCGCGTGATCGGCCGATCGAAGTACGAGGCGAACCGCGCAGAGCTGGTCGGCGACCGCCGCCCCTGACCGGCGGCGCCACCACCATCCGCTCGGAAGCAGTGCTTCGGTTCACGCCCCCGGCGACGACGCGGGCGCCTGCGGCGACAGGCGGCCTCGTGCAGCATGCGGAACTCATGTCGGCGCAGCAGCTTCAGCACCACGTCGGCGGGCGGCCCGAACGCGGCGAGGCCCGCGGCCGTGGTGCAGGGCGCGATGCCGTCGATCGCGTACTCGCGCCCACGCCACACCACCGTGCAGCGACCGTGGGCCGCCTCGACGTTGCGATACCAGTTCACGCCCGTGCCGTAGGTCAGCTCCGCGACGAACCCGTCGGTGACGCGCGCCAGGATGAGGGGCGTCTCGAACACGGCGCCCGACTTCCGCCCGGTGTGCCGGACGAGCGAGAACGGGCCGAACCCCGCCCGGGCCATCGGCAGCGTGAGCGGATTGAGGCCGTGCTTGATCGTCCACAGCCAGGCCCGCTTGACGGGGCCGCCGGTCCTCCGCGCCATGGTGCGACCGTCACTCCGCCATCGACGAGGGCCGTCTGGACGCCGCGGCATCCGCGGACGCCTGCAGCGGCCCCGACTGGAGCAGCTGCAGGATCGCGTGCAGCGGGATCGCGGCCCAGGTCGGGCGGTTGCGCGACTCGTAGATCGCCTCGTAGACGGCCTTGTCGAGCTCGAACGCGGCGAGCAGGTCGCGGTAGGCGCTGAGGTCGAGTCCGGATGCCGCGACGTACCCGTCGAGGAACGCCCGGCGTGCGGCATCCGCCCACCCTGCCGCCGTGGCCGCCCGCTGGGGCAGCGCCAGCGCCGTCGATCCGGCCACGTAGTCGAACGAGCGCAGCATGCCCGCGACGTCGCGCGCGGGCAGGTCGGG
>NZ_WJSP02000441.1 GCF_009720255.1 Agromyces humi
CTTCCACGCGATCGCGCGCGGCATCCTGACGGGCACGGCGACGCGCGACTGACGCGGCCCGCCGCCCACCGGGCGCCGACCGCGCGGCGCGTGCACACCCCGCGCGCACCCCGCGCACCCCGCGCGTCCCGGGCAGCCCGAGACCCATCGGGTAGCGTGTGTGCATCATGCGCCCGATGCCGTTGGAGCCGAACAGTCGCCGTGTCGCCATCGGCTCCCGCCTGCGCGCCGCCCGCCAGGCCCAGCAGCTCACGATCGACGAGGTCGCGCGCATCACCGGCCTGACCAAGGGGTTCCTCTCCCGGGTCGAACGCGACATGACGTCGCCGAGCGTCTCGTCGCTGATCACCCTCTGCGACGTGCTCTCCATCTCGGTCGGATCCCTCTTCGAGGCGCCCGACGTGCAGTTCGTGCCCGCCGGCACGGGCCCGCGGATCAACCTCGGCGGTGTCGACACCGAGGAGCGCCTGCTCTCGCCGCGCTCCGAATCGCGCGTGCAGGTGATCCGGTCGGTGATCGAGCCGGGCGGGCACGGCGGCAAGGAGCTCTACGCGGTCGCCGCCGACGTCGACGTGCTGCACGTGCTGCAGGGCTCGGTCGTCGTGCGCTTTTCCGACCAGGACTGGGAGCTCGGCCGCGGCGACAGCATCACCTTCAACGGTCACGAGCCGCACAGCTGGCAGGTCGCCGGCGACGGCGGCGCCGAGGTGATCTGGGTGCTCGTCCCGGCGCTCTGGAGCTCCTGACCACGAGCCCCTCCGGCTCGAGCGCACCCGCGCCTGACCGTGACGGATGTCGCGTGCGCGCGGCATCCGTCTCGATCCGGTCTTGACGCACGCCCGCATCGGGGCTACTTTGTCTGCAGTCGTAGTTGCCCATGTAGCAACAAAAGATTCACAAGAAGCAACAAGCCAAGCAACAAGCCAAGCAACAAGGAGGTTGCGAGATGACGCAGCCGATCGGTCCCATCGACAGCTCCAAGACCCCGCGCTACGCGGGCCCCGCCGGGTTCGCGCGGCTGCCCCGCCTCGACCAGGTCGAGCACGCCGACATCGTCGTCGCCGGCGTGCCGTTCGACAGCGGCGTCTCCTACCGGCCCGGCGCGCGCTTCGGCCCGACGCACATCCGCGAGGCCTCGCGCCTGCTGCGTCCCTACAACCCGGCGCTCGACGTGTCGCCGTTCGAGGTCGCCCAGGTCGCCGACGCGGGCGACATCGTCGCGAACCCGTTCAACATCGGCGAGGCGATCGACGCCATCCAGGCCGCCGCCCTCGACCTCACCGCGAACGGCACCCGCCTGGTCACCCTCGGCGGCGACCACACCATCGCACTGCCGCTGCTCCGCGCCGCGGCCGACCGGCACGGGCCCGTCGCGCTGCTGCACTTCGACGCGCACCTCGACACCTGGGACACCTACTTCGGCGCCGAGTACACGCACGGCACGCCGTTCCGCCGGGCGTTCGAGGAGGGCATCATCGACACCGAGGCACTCAGCCACGTCGGCACCCGCGGCCCCCTCTACGGCAAGAAGGACCTCGAGGACGACCGCCGCTTCGGCTTCGGCATCGTCACGAGCGCCGACGTCTACCGCCAGGGCGTCGACGAGGTCGTGGCCAAGCTGCGGGATCGCATCGGCGACCGCCCGCTCTACATCTCGATCGATGTCGACGTCATGGACCCCGCGCACGCGCCCGGCACCGGAACGCCCGAGGCCGGCGGCATCACCAGCCGCGAGCTCCTCGAGATCCTCCGCGGATTCCGCGGGCTCAACCTCATCGGCGCCGACGTCGTCGAGGTCGCCCCGGCCTACGACCACGCCGAGATCACCGGCGTCGCCGCATCCCACCTCGCGTACGACCTGGTCTCGCTGCTCGCGATCCGGCACGAGGCGACGGATGCCGCGGGCGGCGTGCCCTCGGCCGAGCAGCTCGTGCGCGAGGCATCCGTTGTCTGAGGCGATGACCGACGCCGCGAGGGTGGCGACGGAGGCGACCGACCCGGCTGCCACCGGCACCGCCACCGCGACCACCGAGGCGCACGTCCGCAACGGCGGCGACGTCGTCGTCGAGTCGCTGGCCGCGCTCGGCGTCACCCACGTCTTCGGCATCCCCGGCCAGCACGCGCTCGGCTTGTTCGACGCGATCCGGCGCAGCGACCTCGAGTTCGTGAGCTCGCGCGTGGAGAACAACTCGGCGTTCGGGGCGGACGGCTACGCCCGCGCCACCGGCGAGGTCGGCGTGCTGTTCCTCTCCACGGGGCCGGGCGCGCTCACCGCGCTCGGCGCGCTGCAGGAGGCGTACGCCACCGGAGTGCCGATCCTCGTCATCACGAGCCAGATCCCGCGCCGCGGGCTCGGCGGCGCCCGCAAGGGCCTGCTGCACCAGCTCGACGACCAGCAGCAGAGCGCCCGCAACGTCACCAAGTCGACCGTGCTCGTGCGCGAGGCGGCGCAGATCCCGTCGGCCCTCGCTGACGCGTGGTCGCTCGCCCAGGCGGCTCCGGCCGGTCCCACCTGGGTCGAGATCCCCGAGGACGTGCTGCTCGAGCCCACTCACGTGCCGCCCGTGAAGTCGGCGATCACGTCGATCCCCGAGCGGATGGCGCGCCCCGAGCTCGTCGACGAGGCGGCCGCGCTGCTCGCCGCCGCCGAGCACCCCGTGATCCTCGCGGGACGGAAGCGATCGGGTCTCAGAAGCTCGTGACGAGGTCGCCCAGCACGTCGCCGACCTTCGTCGGGTCGGTGGCGTCGTAGTAGTGGGCGCCGGTCGCGCTCGAGATCGACTGCAGCGTCGCGACA
>NZ_WJSP02000442.1 GCF_009720255.1 Agromyces humi
CCGTGGCCCCGGATGCTCCCCCGCGCGCGGGCGCGCATCCTGCACCGCATCGCCGACCTCGTCGAGGCGCAGGACGCGCGGCTCGCCGAGCTCGAGACGTTCGACACCGGGCTGCCGATCACGCAGGCGCTCGGGCAGGCGCAGCGCGCGGCCGAGAACTTCCGGTTCTTCGCCGACCTGATCGTGGCGCAGCGCGACGACACCTACAAGGTGCCGGGCCGGCAGGTGAACTACGTGAACCGCAAGCCGATCGGCGTCGCCGGCCTCATCACGCCGTGGAACACGCCGTTCATGCTCGAGTCGTGGAAGCTCGCGCCGGCACTCGCGACCGGCAACACGGTCGTGCTCAAGCCCGCAGAGTTCACGCCGCTGTCGGCGTCGCTGTGGGCCGACATCTTCCATGAGGCCGGCGTGCCGGCAGGCGTCTTCAACCTCGTCAACGGACTCGGCGAGGAGGCCGGCGACGCGCTGGTGAAGCATCCGGATGTGCCGCTGATCTCGTTCACCGGCGAGAGCCGAACCGGGCAGCTGATCTTCGCGAACGCGGCGCCGTTCCTGAAGGGGCTGTCGATGGAGCTCGGCGGCAAGAGCCCGGCGGTGGTCTTCGCGGACGCCGACCTCGAGCAGGCGCTCGACGCGACCGTGTTCGGGGTCTTCTCGCTCAACGGCGAGCGCTGCACGGCCGGATCGCGCATCCTCGTCGAGCGGCCCGTCTACGACGACTTCGTCGCCCGCTACGCCGAGCGCGCCCGCAACATCGTCGTCGGCGACCCGCACGATCCGGCCACCGAGGTCGGCTCGCTCGTGCACCCCGAGCACTACGACAAGGTCATGTCCTACGTCGAGATCGGCAAGGGCGAGGGTCGGCTGGTCGCGGGCGGCGGGCGCCCCGACGGCCTCGACACCGGCAACTACGTGGCCCCCACGGTGTTCGCGGATGTGGCGCCCGACGCCCGCATCTTCCAGGAGGAGATCTTCGGCCCGGTCGTCGCGATCACCCCGTTCGACACCGACGAGGAGGCGCTCGCGCTCGCGAACGGCGTGAGGTACGGGCTGGCCGCCTACGTCTGGACGAACGACCTCAAGCGCGCCCACACGTTCTCGCAGGCCGTCGAGGCCGGCATGGTGTGGCTCAACTCGAACAACGTGCGCGACCTGCGCACGCCGTTCGGCGGCGTGAAGGCCTCGGGCCTCGGGCACGAGGGCGGCTACCGCTCCATCGACTTCTACACCGACCAGCAGGCCGTGCACATCACGCTGAACGAGGCGCACTCGCCCCGCTTCGGCGCGCGCTGACCATTCCCGACCGACCGACTCCCAGCAAGGACGCTGACATGCAGATCCCAGAGCCCACCGTCACCGCCGCAGACCCCATCCCGGCACCCGCGCACGCGATCCCGACCCCGTCAGCCACCCCGCCCGACATCGTGCGCTGCGCATCGATGGAGCTCATCGTCACCGACCTCGCCGCCTCCCGCGCGTTCTACGTCGACGTGCTGGGCCTCGTCGTGACCGAGGAGGACGACGAAGCCGTCTACCTGCGCTCCCTGGAGGAGTTCATCCACCACAACCTCGTGCTCCGCAAGGGCGACGCCGCCGCGGTCGCCGCGTTCAGCTACCGGGTGCGGACCCCCGAGGACCTCGACCGCGCCGTCGCGTTCTACGAGGAGCTCGGATGCCGCGTCGAGCGCCGCGCCGAGGGCTTCACCCGCGGGATCGGGGACTCGGTGCGCGTCGAGGACCCGCTGGGCTTCCCGTACGAGTTCTTCCACGACGTGCAGCACGTCGAGCGGCTCGCCTGGCGATACGACCTGTACACGCCCGGCGCCATCGTGCGGCTCGATCACTTCAACCAGGTCACGCCCGACGTGCCGCGCGCGGTGAAGTACATGGAGGACCTCGGCTTCCGCGTGACCGAGGACATCCAGGACGAGGCCGGCACCACCTATGCGGCGTGGATGCGGCGCAAGCCCACGGTGCACGACACCGCCATGACCGGCGGCGACGGCCCGCGCATGCATCACGTCGCGTTCGCGACCCACGAGAAGCACAACATCATCGCCATCTGCGACAAGCTCGGCGCGCTGCGGATGTCGGACGTCATCGAGCGCGGACCAGGACGGCACGGCGTCTCGAACGCGTTCTACCTGTACCTCCGCGACCCCGACGGCCACCGCATCGAGATCTACACGCAGGACTACTACACGGGCGACCCCGACAACCCCGTGGTCACCTGGGACGTGCACGACAACCAGCGCCGCGACTGGTGGGGCAACCCGGTCGTGCCGTCCTGGTACACCGAGGCTTCGACCGTGCTCGACCTCGACGGGAACCCGCAGCCGCTCACGTCGCGCACCGACGACTCCGAGATGGAGGTCACGATCGGCGCCGACGGCTTCTCGTACACGCGCAAGGGCGACGACGAGCGCGGCTTCAAGCTCGGCAACACCCTCTAGCGCGGATGCCGCGGCCGGGCGCCGGTCTCAGGCCAGGAACTCGATCGCCGCCGTCTTGAAGCCGCGCGAGGTGAGGGTCGACACGTGATCGCGACCGGGGATCGACACGTAGTCGGCACCCCACTCGAGCGCGAGCTCCCGCGCCCCGACGGGCACGGGGTCCCGCTCGCCGGCGACGAACAGTGCCGGGATGTCGCCGGGAATGAGGAGTGGCGCCGTGCTCGGTCGTGTGTTCTCGGCAGAGACCGACGACGAGGTCTACGGCACGCTCGGCTACGCCGACGGCGCGAACGCCCAGCTCTCGGTGGACTGGTCCGACGAGTCGTATCGCAAGATGA
>NZ_WJSP02000443.1 GCF_009720255.1 Agromyces humi
CTGGCACGACCGAACGAGGTGAACCTCGACGGGATCTTCGCGCACCTGCCCGCCGTGGTGTGGACGAACGCCGGCCCGGTGCATCCGGCCGACTTCGACCGCCTGCGGCCGACGCTGCAGCGCGCGGCAGGGCTCGCTCACGCCCCCGTGAACACCAGCCAGCAGCTCGTAGGGGAGCGTGCCGAACTCGAACCGCTCGGGCACCACGTTGGTCGCCGGCAGCAGCTTGTCGGGAAGGATCCGCTCGAGGAGCTCCGGCCGGGCCGCAAGCACGCCGCAGTGCGGGCCGAGGAACTTGTAGGGCGAGCACACGAAGAAGTCGGCGCCCAGCTCACCGACCGCCGGCAGCTCGTGCGCGGTGAGGTGCACGCCGTCGACGAACACGAGGGCCCCGGCGTCGTGCGCCGCGGCCGCGATCCCGGCCACGTCGGGCATCGTGCCGAGCAGGTTCGAGGCGCCGGTCACCGCGACGACCCGGGTGCGATCCGAGAGCGCCGCGGCCGCGGCATCCGTCGACAGCTCTGCGGTGTCGGGGTCGAAGTCGACCCAGCGCACCGTCGCGCCCGCGTGCTCCGCCGCCTGCACCCACGGCCGCACGTTCGCGTCGTGGTCGAGACGCGTCACCACGACCTCGTCGCCCGGGCCCCACTCGCGTGAGAGGTGCCGCGAGAAGTCGTAGGTCAGCTGCGTCGCGCTGCGACCGTGGACGATGCCGCGGGGGTGCGCGTCGAGCAGGTCGGCCATCGCCAGCCGGAACCGGTGCACGGCCGCCTCGGCCCGCTCCTCCGACTCGCCGATGGTGCCGCGGTTCGAGAGCGGCCCGGTGAGCACGGATGCCACGGCGTCGCCCACGGCGCGCGGGGTCTGCGTGCCGCCCGGCCCGTCGAAGTGCGCCCACCCGCTCTCGAGCGAGGGGAACAGCGAACGGATGCGCGCGACGTCGTAGGCCATGCGGGCAGCCTAATCACGAGGGGCAGGCCGCACGAGCGGGCGTTCGTGCGCGCCTGCGGGCTAGCATGCAGTCATGGGCGGGGTGGGCGCCGAGGCATCCGGTGCGAGGGTCGAGGCGGCGCCGCAGCGCCGGGTCTCGTTCAGCGCGCTGCTCGACGGCTTCTTCTTCGTGTTCGCCGGGCTCGCGGCGATCTGGCTGGCCTTCCTGCTGTTCACCGAGTCGTTCACCTTCGGCTGGTGGGGCATCCTCGGCTTCGTCCTGTTCTGGGCGCTGCTCGCCTACCTCGTGCTGCCGCGCCTGCACCGCATCCTCACCACGATCTACGTGCCCGACTACTTCATCGGTCGTGCGCGCACGAGCGACGGGCTGCTCGGCGATCCCGTGAACCTCGCGGTGCGCGGCGCGAAGTTCATGGAACTCGCCGCCGTCATGGGCGAACACCGTTATGCTGATGACGTTAGCGGTTCCGGATGTCAGGAGTCAAATGATTTTCACCGATGACACGGTCTCGGCGCTGAACTTCGTCGCCGCCCTCGCCGACACCGTGCCCGAGGCCTCCGAATCGGGTGCGGACGAGCTCGCCACGCCCGACCAGCTCGGCGCCCTGCTCGACGCCTGGATCTACTCCGGCCGGCGCGACGGCGACGCCCGCGAGCTCGCCGAGGTCGTCGCCGCGCGCGACCGGCTGCGTGCGCTGTGGGCGCTCGACCGCGACGACGCCGTGGTCGCGGTGAACGAGATCCTCGCCGAGGCGAACGCGGTCCCGCGGCTCGTGCGCCACGACACGCTCGACTGGCACATCCATGCGACCTCGTCCGAGACACCGCTCGCCGAGCGCATCCTGGTCGAGGCCGCCATGGCGCTCGTCGACGTCATCCGCGCCGATGGGACCGACCGCATGCGCGCGTGCGCCGCCGACGACTGCTCGGGCATCTTCCTCGACCTCTCGAAGAACGGCTCGCGCCGGTTCTGCTCCACGCGCTGCGGCAACCGCATGGCCGTGCGCGCCTACCGCGCCCGCACCGCCTGACGACGGCGCCGCACCGCCTGACGACGGCGTGCATGACGAAGGCCCCCGGCCGCACTCGAGAGTGCAGGACGGGGGCCTTCGCAAGAAGTTCGCGGTATCACCGAGAGCCGCATCGCCGCACGGGTGCGGCGGAGTGATGCTTAGCGGCGCAGGCCGAGACGCTCGATGAGCGTGCGGTAGCGGGTGATGTCCACATCGGCGAGGTAGCCGAGCAGACGACGACGCTGACCGACGAGGAGGAGCAGGCCACGACGCGAGTGGTGGTCGTGCTTGTGCTCCTTCAGGTGCTCGGTGAGGTCCTTGATTCGCTTCGTGAGGAGCGCGATCTGGACCTCGGGGGATCCAGTGTCACCGGGGTGCGTCGCGTACTCTTCGATGATCGCCTTCTTGACATCAGCTTCAAGTGCCATAGATGGGATCCCCTTTCTCCTTGTTGCGCGCTGCCCGGGGCCGAATGCCTGGGCTCTCTTGATGCGCGGCCGATTTCACGGCAACCTCAGGAGTCTACCAGAGCGGATGCCGCGTGGCCGCCCACCCGGCGACCCGCTCCCCCGCCCCACGAAGGAGTCCCCATGAGCAAGCCCGTCCTCATCACGATCGGCGTCATCGTCGCGCTGCTCGGCCTGCTCTTCACGCTGCAGGGACTCGGCGTGGTCGGCGGCAGCGCCATGTCGGGCTCGACCCTGTGGGCGGTCCTCGGACCGATTATCGCGATCGTCGGCATCGTGCTCGTGGTGCTGGGCCTGCGCAAGCGCCCCACGCCCTGAGCCGCGCACGTCCGCCGCTCGGCCGCGGCCACCCAGCGCCGCC
>NZ_WJSP02000444.1 GCF_009720255.1 Agromyces humi
ATCGGCAGCGGCGGGGTGAGCAGTCCCGACACGGCGATCACGGCGAGGTCGTTCTCGCGGTCGAAGGCGACCACGCGGCCCGCGAGCGCAGGCTGCCCCGGCGCCTCGACGATCGGCTCGGTGACGCCGGCGACGACGTGCGCGTTCGTGACGATCCGGTCGTCGGCGACGACGAAGCCGCTGCCCGAGAGGTTGCTGCCGCACTGGAAGGCCGTGCCCGTGACGCGCACCACCGACGTCGCGGCGCGCGCGAGCTCCGCATCGTCGACGCCGCCCGACGGCAACTCGGGCGCCTCGGTCGGGGCGTCGAGCACCTCCACCAGCCAGGGGATGCCCTGGCCGAGCGCGGCCGTGCGGATCTCGGCGAGCAGGGTGCGGGTCGGCGCGGGCGTGACCTGGTCGAGCGCCGTCAGCACGCGGGAGCCGGCGACGGCCGGGGAGAGCACGGGCACGCCCATCGCAGACACGCCCGAGGCGACGAGCGCGACCACGAAGGCGGAGACGAGGAGATTGCCGATGGCGCCGAGCACGCGGTCGAGGATCCCGAGCTTCACGGCGCGAGCGCCGCGGCTGAGCGCGCGCCCGACCAACGCGCCGAGCCAGGCTCCGAGCGACAGGAGCACCAGTGCCGTGGCGATCGCCGCGGGCGCGCGCCATTCGGGCGCAGGCACGAGCCCCGACACCCAGGGCATCACGAGGTACGCGGCGATGCCGCCGAGGATGAGCCCGATGAGGCCGGCGGCGGTGCGGAGGAGTCCGGCGCGGTACCCGTGCACGGCCGCGGCGATGAAGACGAGCACGAGGAACACGTCGAGCAGCAGGCTCCAGGCCATGGTGGCTCCGTTCCGTCGTGTCGGGTCGCACGTCCGTGGAGGACCAGCCTGCGGCATCCGGCTCGGAGACACCTGCAAGCGCGCCCGGCGCACGCGCCCAGCCTGCGCCGCCGGCACGCGCGAGAACGGCTCCGACGCCGGATCGTCGGAGCCGTTCGCACGGTCGGTGCTACATGGGGGGCATGAGCACCGTGTCGAGGAGGTAGACCGTCGCGTTGGCCGTGTGCACGCCGCCGCAGATCACCGCGGCGTCATTCACCATGAGGTCGTCGCCCGAGCCGGTCACCTCGACGGTGCCGCCCTGCACGGTGGTCTGCATCCCCGCGAGGTCCTCAGGCGCGATCTGGCCGGGCACCACGTGGTAGGTGAGGATGCTCGTGAGGGTCGCGGAGTCCGTCTTCAGGGCCTCGATCGTGGCGGGGTCGATCTTCGCGAACGCGTCGTCGACCGGGGCGAACACGGTGAACTCATCACCGTTGAGGGTGTCGACGAGGTTGACGTCGGGGTTCAGCTGTCCCGAGACCGCCGCGGTCAGGGTGGTGAGCAGCGGGTTGTTCGACGCCGCCGTCGCGACGGGGTCGGCCGACATGCCCTCCACCGACCCGGCCCCGTCGGGCACCTCCTCGGCGTAGGCGGCGCAACCGGCGCCGACGAGGTCGGCCGCGGGATCCGCCATGGCCTCCTCGGTGGGCTCGGCCGACTCGGACATCGTGGGTTCTTCGCTCTCGGTGGTGGCTCCGCTCGCGCTGCAGCCGGCGAGGCCGAGCGTCGCGAGGGCGACGATCGAGGCGGCGGCGATGGCGGTGCGAGTGCTGCGTGACGAGGATCGCATCGGTGTACTCCTTCGTGGAAGATCGGCCTCGTTCGGGGCCGATGCGAGGGGTTCGGCGTGGCCCCGGGAACGGATTGGACCGGTCCCGACCAATCGGAACGCCTTTCGGCTGCGAATCACCGACGACCCGAGAGAGCAGGATCCCCGTGACCACCCCAGCCCCCGCCGAGGGATGAGCCGTGCACCGGCCCTCCTTCGGGCGCGCGCCGCAACCGGTGCCGCGCCGCAGCACCGATCTGTCATGCTTGACGCAATGGCAGACGACGGCGATCGCACCTCGGCGTCGCGCCCGACGATCGACGAACTACTGGCTCTGGTCGGGCGCGGTGACCGCGTGGCATTCGGTGCGCTCTACGACGAGACGGCGCCGCGCCTCTTCGGCCTCATCCGCCGCCTGGTCGTCGACCCGGCGCAAGCCGAGGAGGTGACGCAGGACGTGTACCTCGAGCTCTGGCAGTCCGCCGCCCGCTTCGACGCGACGAAGGGCAATGCGCTCTCGTGGATGTTCACGCTGGCGCACCGCCGTGCCGTCGACCGCATCCGCTCGGCACAGGCCTCGCGCGATCGCGACCTCCGCATCGGCGTCCGCGACCTCGACGTGCCCGTCGACACCGTGGCCGAGGCCGCCGAGACGAGCGTCGAGCACGAGCGGGTCCAGGGCGCGCTCGGCGAGCTGAGCGACCTGCAGCGCGAGTGCGTGACGCTCGCGTACTACGGCGGGCTCACGCAGAGCGAGATCGCCGAACGACTCCAGGTGCCGCTCGGCACGGTCAAGACGCGCCTGCGAGACGGCATGATCCGGCTCCGCACGGCATTGGGGGTGACGACATGAGCGACGAGCAGCGACCCGACGACACCGCCGATCGCCGGCCCGCCTCCGTCGAGGCGTACCGCGGGCTCGCGGCGGCCTACGCGCTCGATGCGCTCGACGCCGACGAACGGGCGGCGTTCGAGCGCGTGCTCGCCGATTCGGCCGAGCTGCGTGACGAGGTCGACGCCTACGCGCGATCCGGAACGCGACCATGGTCAATCCAGATGGGTCGGGCGGCCATGCTCGACACCGTCGCCAACAGGACCGGCCAGTAGTTGATCTAGTGGGAACTTCTCGACGGTATGAGACGGCGC
>NZ_WJSP02000445.1 GCF_009720255.1 Agromyces humi
CGGGGGATGACGACGCTGTTCCGGGGAGTCGGCGGCGGCCGGCCCTACTCGCCGGTCTCCACAGGATCTGGCGTATCGGCCCTTCTCGGGCCTTCGACTGGACGAATTCGAACGACGCCCGGACGAGCTGCTCGAGCACGGTCAAGTCGACCTCGCTGAGTCGCCGGATGTACACGCAATAGCCGGTGGTGGAGTGCCTGCCCAGTTCGGCCAGCAGCGCCGCATGACGTGCGGTGCCATCCATGAGGTAGACGGTGAGCTTGCCGTTCCTCGGATAGAACCCGATCGTGTGGCCGTCGCCCTCGCGCCCGCTGTCGTACCGGTAGTGGTAGGTGCCGAATCCGATGGTGCCGACATTCCACAGCGTCGGCGGGTGCCCGCTGATGCGCTGCATCATCTCGATCAAGGTCGTGCTGTCTGCGGCGGTCTGCTCGTCGAGCGACGCGAGGTAGCGGTCGACCGTGCGGTCGTCGTCGGTCAGGTCGCCTCGGATCGTCGCCGTCCCGCCAAGGTGGGGATGGATGGACGCTACTCCATCCCAGACGCCGCCGCTCGTCGGGTAGATTGCGGCCACTGCCTCTCAATCGCTCGAAGGGTCACGGATGTCGGACACCACCTGCCACATGTCGATCTCGCTCGACGGCTTCGTCGCCGGGCCCGACCAGAGTCGGGAGGATCCGCTCGGCAAGCGAGGCATCGAGCTGCACGGCTGGCACATCGGCGACCCTCGCGCCAACGAGGCCGACGAGGTCGCGGCCGGCTGGCTGATGCGCCCGCGCGGCGCCTACGTGATGGGCCGCAACATGTTCGGGCCGATCCGCGGCGCTTGGGACGAGGACTGGCGCGGGTGGTGGGGTGCCGAGCCGCCGTACCACGCACCGGTGTTCGTGCTCACCCATCACGCGCACGAGCCGATCGAGATGGAGGGCGGAACCACCTTCCACTTCGTCACCGACGGCTTCGGCGCGGCCTACGCGATGGCGACCGAGGCGGCAGGAGGCGCCGGCGTCGACATCGCGGGCGGCGCCTCGACGGTTCGACAGGCACTCGCCGCCGGGGTCGTCGACGAGCTGACCCTCGACATCGCTCCGGTCCTGCTCGGCTCCGGCGAGCGCATCTTCGACGGCATCGCGTCGTTCGGATTCGAGCCCGTCGAGGTGCTGCACTCGCCGCTGGCCACGCACATCCGGTATCGCCGGGCGAGCTGACGACGCCTTCGGTTTCGAACGCGTGTTCCGCGACGCGGGGTGGACGATCCTGGTCCGTGGCGGCAGCTGGAGTCCTTCCCGTTCCCCGACGTAGACCCCTTGCAAGGAGTGGGGGCTCCGAGCCGGATACCTCGTGGACTCGGACGGCACGCAGCTCGCCCTCATCGAGCAGCGTGTCGGCGGCCGGCGATAGCGTCGACCGCATGCAGCACGGCTTCATCTACACCGGGTCCGATCCCGCGTTCGCCGTCGAGTCGGCGGCGCTCGCAGAGGAATCCGGATGGGACGCGTTCTTCGTCTGGGAGGGCATCTGGGCCACCGACCCGTGGGCCACCCTCGCCGCGGCCGCCATGGTGACCGAGCGCATCCGGCTCGGCACGATGCTCACGCCGGTGCCGAGGCGGCGGCCGTGGGAGCTCGCCGGGCAGACGATGACCGTCGACCGGCTCTCGAACGGCCGCGTGATCCTCTCCGCGGGCTTGGGCGTGCCCGCCGACGTCGAGGAGCGGTTCTGGATCTTCGAGGACGATCCCGGCCGGCGTGTGCGCGCCGAACTGCTCGACGAGGGCCTCGAGCTCATGCAACGGCTCTGGCAGGCGGAGCCGTTCGAATACGATGGCGAGCATTATCGCGCCGCGCGCACCGACTCCATGCTGCCGCCCGCGATCGTGCAGGAGCCGCGCATCCCGACCTGGGTCGTGGGGGTCTGGCCGCGCATGAGATCGATGCGCCGCGTCGCCCGCTACGACGGCTGGATCCCCAACTACGCGCCGCCCGGCGCCGACGGCATCGACCCTGTCGAGCAGCAGCGCACCTACACGCCCGAGATCGCCGCCGACGCGATCGCGTGGATCCAAAGCGAGCGCGAGCGACTCGGGCTCGGCGACCGCCCGTTCGACGTCGTGCAGGAGGGCACCACCGGTGGCGTCGACCGGGTCGCCGATGCCGCGGTCGTGCGTCCGTGGGCCGATGCGGGCGTCACGTGGTGGCTCGAGGCCGACTGGCGGGTCCCGGCCGAACGCGTCGCCCAGTACTCGCGCGAGCGGGTGCTCGCGGGTCCGCCGCGGCCGTAGGCAGAGGGCACTGCCGAGGCTGGGCGAACGACGCGGTTCCGAACCGAGCGCGGGCTGGCACGCCGGCTGACCGTCTTGTCGAGCAGCTCGAGAACTGGCTCGCCGAGGTCACCGGCTACGACACCGTGTCGCTGCAGCCGAACGCCGGGAGCCGGTTCATCCCCTGCTCGGCCGCCCACACGGCGGTCACCCTCGTCACCGACGGCGGCTGGGTCGTTGCGCAGCGGGCGGTGCTGGCCACGATCATGGGCACCGGCAGTTCGCGGAGCATCTTCGCCGCGGTCGATCCGAGGAACAGGTGGACCTGGTGTTGACGGCGGCGGGTGCGGGCGGTTCGGTGACCAGGTCGTTCGTTGTGCTGTTCGATTGCGGACTGTTAATCCGCCGCTCGCAAGAGCATGTTGGTTCGAACCCAGCCTGGGGAGCGGAAACGGGCACCGCCCGCGCATGCCGGCGAGGCGTCGTCGGAGAGTACGAGGGCGAGGGAGACCCGTACGTCGCCGCCCG
>NZ_WJSP02000446.1 GCF_009720255.1 Agromyces humi
CGCGAACGGCGGCGGCGCTGTTCGCGCTCCTGGCGCTGCGCGCGGCGCGGCGCGGGTGCCCCGGCACTCACGCGGTCCATCCGATCTCGGGATCGCGAGCGAACGGGGCATCGCCGATCACCGGCGATCCGACCGCAAGCGGCGATACGGTCGCGCGACGAACGGCAGGGGTGGGCAAGGTGGTGTCCTCTGATGGGGGGTTGGGACGAAGCCGAGCATATATCGGAGACCTGAGGAGACCCAAGGGTCTCCTTGGGTGGATACCGTGAGGCCGCTGTGCGTCGTCTGACCGCCGACTGATCCCTCTGCGGCGAGGAGCCGCGATCAGGAGGTGGAGTTGACCATGCCGATGATCACGGCGGTCCACCAAGCGACCTGCGAGACGACGGCGCTTCCGATGAAGCGCACGCGCGCTCGCTTGGGAAGGGCCGCGAAGCGCATCTTCCTCGGGAACCGGGCGAAGTACATCGTCCACCGAGTCAGGGCGACGCCGTTGAGCGAGAGCACGAGCACGGCCGCCAGCTTCACGAGCGTCGCCGGCGACGAGAGGTCGGGATGGAGCAGGGCACCGCTCGCGAGCAAGCCGATCAGCCCTGCCCAGATCGGCAGCTTCAGCGTGAGGTCGACCTGCCGGAGGTCGCGGACCGATCGCCACTCCGTGATCCAGAGCACGCCGTACCACTCCACCATGAGCACGGCGCCGAATCCGACGATGAGGGACGCGAGGTGCACGAACAGCGCGATGGCGTGCAACCACGGTGAAGCCACGATCAGCTGGCTGACCCAGATCGACGCCGCCCATCCCCCTGCGATCGCGAGGTAGGCTACCGCTCGCCGGCGTCGCCCGTGGCGCTGCTTGGCTTTGAGGGTCGTCGTCACGGGTCCAGCGCCGGCCTCTCGCTCGTCCTCTGTGCATGTTCGCGTAGTGCGTCCGCCGTCAGATTACCGAACGCGCCCGAGACCGGGGCAGGGCAGAATGGGGCGCATGGACGCACCGCACGCCTCCACCTTCAGCGCCTCGCTGCCTCCGTGGCTCGTCGACGAGCTGCCCGGGCTCGCGGCGGCGCCACCGCTCGGCACCCCCGAGCAGCGGATCCAGCTCGTGAACCGGCTCGCCGACCGCAACTGGCGGGCGGGCAACGGCGGACCGTTCGCGGCCGTCGTGGTCGACGCGGCATCCGGAGCGCTCGTCTCGGTCGGCGTGAACGTGGTGCTGCAGGAGAACCTCAGCGGCGTGCACGCCGAGATGATGGCGCTGAGCCTCGCGCAGCGGCGACTGGGTCGGTGGGATCTCGGCGCCGGCGGCGAGGAACTCGAGCTGGTCGTCAACTGGCGACCGTGCGTGATGTGCTACGGCGCAACGATGTGGGCCGGGGTGCGCTCGCTGGTCATCGCGGGCGAGGGTGCGGAGGTCGAGCAGCTCACCGGGTTCGACGAGGGGCCGATGCCCGCGGACTGGTCGGGGGAGTTCGAGCGCCGCGGCATCCGCGTGTCCGTGGGGGTCGGCCACGACGACGCGCTCGAGGTCTTCCGGGCGTTCGGCGCGTCGGATGCGGTCGTCTACAACGCGCGCGGAGCGACCGGCTCGTAGCCCTCGCCCCGACGCGACGGAGCCGGGAGCACCGATGCGTGCTCCCGGCTCCGGGTGTCTCAGCCCGCCTCAGTCGCCGGGCGTCGACGTTCGGGCCGGCGAGGTTCAGGCCTCGGGGATCGGCCGGTCGTGATGACGTCGGCCCTGGCCCTTGTGACGCCGGTCCTCGTGCAGGTGCACGTGGACGTGGACGTCCTGCACGTTCGGCTGCGGGCCGAAGCCGGGACGCGGGCCGAAGCCGGGACGCGGGCCGAAGCCCGGGCGGTGACCGAAGCCGCCGCCGTGCCCCTCGTGGCCCTCGTGGCCGTCGTGGTGCCCGTGGTGTGCACGGGCGTCGAACGGGTGCGGCTGGCCGGGGTCCTCGGCACCGGCAGGGCCGCCGAAGCCGTGGTGCATGCGAGCGCCGTGCCATCCGCCGAAGCCGTGGCGGCGTCCGGCGTGCCCGCCGTGTCCGCCGTGTCCGCGGCGTCCGCCGCGATGTCCGCGGGGAAGCGGCTGCGACTCGTCCCAGCCGAGCTCACGGGCGACCGCTTCGAGCGTGCGAAGCGTCGTCGCGAAGTCCTCGGGGGAGACCGCACCGGCGACCCGCTCGCGGAGCGTGCGCACCTGCTCCTCCAGCCGGTCGCGGGCCTCGCGGCCGGCGTCGGTGACCTCGGGCGGCATGCCGTCGATCCAGCCGCGCTCCACCAGGCGGTGGAGTGCGTGCGGCTTGGCGCGGAGTCGCTCGGCGAGTCGCTCGTCGCGGACCTCACCGGCGAGGAGGTTGAGGAATCGCCAGTCACGGCGCGTGATGCCGTCTGCGGCGAACAGGGTCTCCATCTCCTCGGAGAGGCGACGGTCGACGAGCTTGAGCCAGAACCCGAACGGGCGGTCGGCGCGAGCGGATGCCTCGTGCTCGGCGGATGCCTCGTCGGGCTGATCGGGCTGGTCTGGATTGATCTGATCGGTGGTCATGGTGTGTTCCTTTCCCGGTGCGCCCGTATGCGGCGCCCGGCGCGCGATGCGCGATTCTCGTGTTGCATGTCAATGGACATGTATATGTACGATGACATGTATGACCCCGCCTCGTCAAGCTCGACGACGCCGCCGCGCGACTTCACGAAGTCGCTGAACGATCCGAAGCCGAGCCGGCGCTCCTGGAACGACGGATCCATGCGCAGCATCTGGTTCTTCACGGCGCCCGAAG
>NZ_WJSP02000447.1 GCF_009720255.1 Agromyces humi
GGGCCGCTCGACGAGGGGTCCCGCGTCGCCGCGGTCGCCGAGCTGTCCGGACCGGTCGGGCTCTCGGCGGCGGAGCTCGCGGCCGACGGCGGGTCGGCGTGGCTCAGCGGCATCGTGGGGGAGTACCTCGGCTGCGATCCGGGTGCGGGCCTCGAGGCCTGCCCGCAGCAGGCGGAGGCCTCACCGGCGAACCGGGTCGACCCGACCGATCCGCCGTTCTTCATCGGGCACGCGCAGCAGGAGATCGTGCCGCTCGGGCAGTCGCAGCGGTTCGCCGACACACTCAACGCGGCGGGCGTGCCGGTGCGACTCGAGGTGGTGCCCGGGGCGAACCACTCCATCGGCATCCTCGACGAGGCGCTGCGTCCCCGCGTCGCGGCGTTCCTGCACGCGTATCTCGGCTGACCCCGCACGGCAAGCCCTGTCCTCCCCGTCGCGGTCGCCCGTAGGCTCGGGAGTGCCGGCCCACCCTGGAGGCATCATGTCCGACGACTCACCAGTGCAGCTCTCGACGGGCGACTGGCGCGTCATCCTGACCCGCACGTGGCATTCGTTCCGGATCAGCCAGGCCTATGACATCGCGGGCACGCTCACGTACTACGGCGTGCTCTCGATCTTCCCGGCGCTGCTCGCGACCCTGGCCGCAGTGGGCGTCTTCGGCAGCGCCGGCGCCGGCGCGAAGAACGTGCTGCGGGTGGTCGAGGACCTCGGCGGCCGCGAGTTCGCCGGGGCGATGCAGGAACCCCTCGAGGGGCTGGTGGATGCCTCGCATGCCGGCCTCGCCTTCATCACCGGTGTCGTCGCCCTGCTCTGGGCGGCATCGGGCTACCTGGGCTCGTTCGGGCGTGCCATGAACCGCATCTACGGCGTGGAGGAGGGCCGGCCCTTCTGGGAGATGCGGCCGGCGATGATCGGCGTCTCGGCCGTGCTCGTCGTGCTCGTCACGGTCGCCGCCGCCGGGCTGGTGCTCACCGGGCCGGTCGCCGAGTCGGTCGTGCACGTGCTCGGACTCGACGAGGGCGTCGTCTTCTGGTGGGACCTGCTCAAGCTGCCCGTGCTCGCCGGCATCGGCATCGTCGTGATGGCGCTGCTCTACTGGGCGACCCCGAACGTGCGACGCCGGCACCTGCGCTGGTTCAGCGTCGGCGCGATCGCCGCGCTCCTCACCTGGGTGCTCACCACCACGCTCTTCGGCGTGTACGTGTTCGGGCTCGGACAGTACGAGCGCACGTACGGGGTCGTCGGCGGCGTCATCGCCTTCCTCCTGTGGCTCTGGATGTCGAACCTGGCCATGCTGTTCGGCGCGGTGCTCGACACCGAGGTGGAGCGGGCGCGCCAGTTGCGCGCCGGAGTGATCGCCGAGGAGCGCGTGCAACTCCCCCTGCGCGACGACCGGCTCATCGCGAAGAACCGCGAGCAGCTCGCCCGCGACATACGGGCGTCGGCCGCGATGCGGCCTCCGACGGCGGTCGACGGACTGGTGCCCGCGGCCGAGGAGTCGCAGCGCGGTTGAGGCGCCCCCTACCGCGGTAGGGGGCGGGAATCGCTCCGCCGAGGGATGCCGCCGCCCCGCTCGCCGTGGCAGGCTGCTGGCACCATGGACGACACCCAGCACCCCGCCGCACCTCCCGTCGCACCCGCTCCCCCGCACGCCGCGGGCCGGGCGACCGTGGGGTGGGCGCTCGCCGACGACCGTCGCCTGCGCGCCTGGCTGTGGCTCGCCACGTGCGTGCTGGCCGTGCTGCTCCTCGCCGTCTCGGTGCCGCTCGCCGCCACCCTCTACGGCGTGCACCTGCTCGCCGCCTTCGCCACGAGCCTCGCGCTCTCGGCGGCGATCCCACTCGCGGTGCGCTTCCACTGGGTCGCGGCGGCGCTCGCGACGGCCGGCATCCTCGCCTTCGCCCTCCTGTCGGCCGAGTCGGAGGGCGCCCCCTGGCCATGGCCCGTCACGACCATCATCGCCCAGTTCGCGCTGCTGCTCGTACTCGGCCTCATGCGCGTGAGCTGGACCGGCATGTTCGCCGTCTGGCTGGCGGGCGTGCTCGTCACCGCGCCCTTCGCATTCGTCGACGCGGGCGCCGCGGCGAACGAGATCGCGGCCGCCGCCATCACGGCCACGGCGCTGCCGATCGCGCTCCTCATCACCCAGCGCAGGGTCGTCACCGCGGAACTGTTCCGCGAGCGGGCGCACTCGGCCTCGGAACAGGAGCGGCGCGTGCTCGTGGAGGAACGGAACCGCATCGCACGCGAGCTCCACGACGTGGTCGCCCACGGCCTGTCGATCATCCACGTGCAGGCGACGAGCGCGCCGTACCGCGTCGAGGGGCTGAGCGAGCCGGCGAAGGCGGAGTTCGCCGAGATCGCGGCATCCGCCCGAACTGCCATGACGGAGATGCGCCAGCTCCTCGGGGTGCTGCGCAGCGCGGAGGCCGCGCCGGAGACCACCCCGCAACCCGGGCTCGGCGAGCTCGCCGCGCTCGCGGCATCCGTCGAACGCGCCGGTGTCCCGGTGACGCTCGACCTCGGCGAGCGCCTGCCGCAGGAGGGCCTCGCCTCGACGGCGGCGTACCGCATCGTGCAGGAGGCCCTGAGCAACGTGGTGCGCCACGCGCCCGGGGCGACGACCCACGTCGCCGTCGAGGTGCTCGCGGGCGACCTCGTCGTCTCGGTCGAGAACGATCCGCCGCCCGTCGGTGCAGGATCGGATGCCGCGGGGGCGGATGCCTCGGCTTCCGACACCGCCGGCGGCGGCCACGGGCTCGTCGGCATCGG
>NZ_WJSP02000448.1 GCF_009720255.1 Agromyces humi
GTCGCGCTCGACGCGCCGCTGCTGCTCGACGGCAACTACGACTGGCACACCGACCTCAACGACCCGGTCGCCCGCGCCGCCCACGCCCCAGTGGTTGCGCGCCGCGTACACCGTCGACGGCGGGCACACGGGGTCGAGCAGGCCGACCGAGAACAGCGCGGGGGCGCTCGCACGCTTGGCGAAGTTGACGCCGTCGAAGTACGACAGCGTCTCGAACGCCGTGGGCCACGCGTCGCGGTGCACCGACAGGTAGCGCACGACCTCCGCGTACGGGTCGCGGTCGGTGAGCCCCACCGCGCGTTCGAAGTGGCAGAGGAACGGCACCTCGGGCATGGCGCCCACGAGTCCCTGCGACAGGCCCGCCACGGCGATCGCGATGCCGCCGCCCTGACTGCCGCCCGCGACCGCGACCCGATCGGCGTCGACCACGTCGAGCGACCGCACGGCGTCGATGGCGAGCACCGCGTCGGTGAAGACCCGGCGGTAGAAATAGGTGGTCGGGTGCTCGATGCCGCGCGTCATGAATCCGGGGACCGCCGGGCCGGAGCCGTGCGGGTCGGGCGTGCCCCCGCCGGTGCCCCACCCGCTGCCCTGGCCGCGGGTGTCCATGAAGAAGTGCGCGTATCCGGATGCCGCCCACGCGAGTCGCTCGTGCGGGAGGCCGCGTCCGCCGTTGTAGCCGTTGTACTCGACCACGGTCGGCAGCGGACCCGTCGCGCCGGCCGGAACGGTGAACCACCCGCGCACCGGGTCGCCCCCGTATCCGCTGAACGAGACGTCGTGGACATCGACGACGGCGAGCGGCGATTCGACGCGCGTGAGGCTCGGAGCCTGTGCGAGCGCCCGCGACTCGGCGAGGGTCGACGTCCAGAACGCGTCGAAGTCGTCGGGCTCGGCCACGACCGGACGGTAGGCGCGGAGTTCGTCGACGGGGAGATCGAATCGGGGCACGGCTCGTCCTTCGGATGGGCGTCGTCGGGGGTCGTTGCGCCGGCGACCCGCCGACGCATCGCCGCCCAGCGTATCGAACGTCGCCCTGACCCGAGCGGCCCGGCCGCGGCATCCGAATCGCCTCGACCGCGTTCGCGCCCCGCTCGTATGCTGGTGCCGAGCGCCGGGTTCCGGCGCCGAAGGGGGCGGCATGACCGACGACGTCGAGCGACCGCGTCCGCCGAAGCGCGTGATCGTCGTCGTGGTGCTCACCTACATCTCGGGGATCTTCGACATCCTCGCCGGAATCCTGCTCATCATGCTCCGCTACGACCGTGAGGTCGAGGATTCGGGCGATGCCTACGCGATCACGCTGTGGGGGGCGGCGATCATCCTCATCGGGTTGCTCACGATCGCGATGGCGTCGGGGCTCACGCGGGGCCGCAACTCGGCGCGCATCTTCGTGACCGTGCTCGTGTCGCTGTCGGCGCTCGTCTCGGTGGTCGACGTGATCGCGGCGCCGGCGGATGCCTCCTCGTGGGTGTCGCTGGCGATCGGCGGCGGCATCTCCGCGCTCATCATCCTCGCGCTCTGGGCGGGACGGTCGGCGGAGTTCTTCCGTCGGTCGCGGAGACTCCGTGCTGCCTGACGACCGCGGCGAGCGCGGGCGCCGGCACCACCGTCGTCCGGGCGACCGCACGTCGATGCACGAATCGCACGACCTCGACGCCCGCGATCGCGATGCCCGATGACATGAGCACGAGCAGGGCCGTGGTCTCCGAGGGGTTCGTGAACTGCAGGAAGTCCGAGATCAGCGGGATCGCGTAGACGAGGATCAGGCCGATCATCATCGCGCCGATGATGAGGATCTTCCACCCGTCGATGGGCCGTGACAGCACGATGAGCACCCAGAGACCGACGATCGTCAGGATGAGGGTCGAACCGGTGCGGAGTTCGTCCTGCGGGATGCCGGCATCGGTCGCCAGTCGGCTGTAGAGCGCGAGCACCAGCGCGATGACGATGCCCGCCGGGATCGCGAAGCCGAGCGAACGCCGCAGGAAGCCGGGCACGTAGCGACGACGGTTGGGCATGAGCGCGAGGAAGAACGCGGGAAGTCCGATGGTGAGGCCGTCGACGACCGAGAGCTGTCGCGGCAGGAACGGGAACGGCAGCAGCATCACCCCGAAGAGCACGGCCAGGCCCGTGGCGTAGGCCGTCTTCGTCAGGAACAGCATCGACACCCGTTCGATGTTCGCGATGACCTGGCGGCCCTCGGCCACCACGCCCGGCAGCTGCGAGAACCGGCCGTCGAGCAGCACCAGGCGCGCGACCGCCTTCGTCGCGGCGGAGCCGGAGTCCATGGCGATGCCGATGTCCGCCTCCTTGATGGCGAGCGCGTCGTTCACGCCGTCACCGGTCATCGCGACCGTGTGGCCGCGTAGCTGCAGTGCGGTGACGATGTCCTTCTTCTGCGATGGCGTCACCCGCCCGAAGACGAGGTGCTGCTCGAGCGCCTCGCCGAGCTCGTCGAGGTCGGTCGGCAGCTCGCGGGCGTCGAAGCCCTCGGTCGCCTCGACCCCCACCTCGCGGGCGATCGCCGCGACGGTCTGCGGGTTGTCGCCCGAGATGATGCGGACGGCCACGCCCTGCTCGGCGAAGAACTCGAGGGTCTCGCGCGCGTCGGGGCGCACGCTCTCGCGGAAGGTGAGGAGGGTCACGGGAGCCAGCCTCGCCGGCAGCCGCTCGGCCTCGGCTAGTCCGACCTGGCGGCCCGGCGAGTGCTCGAGCCGCAAGTCTTCGAGGTTCACGCCGAAGACTTGCGGCTCAAGCACTCGCCGGGC
>NZ_WJSP02000449.1 GCF_009720255.1 Agromyces humi
GCCTCGCCGAGGGCGACGCCGTGCTCCTCGCCGACGCCGCCCCTGGGCACCGGGGCGCCGTCGTGCGCATCAGCGACCGCGACCCCGCCGTGCTCCGCGCGCTCGACGACGCCGGCATCGGCCTCGACACGGTCCTGCGGGTGACGGATGTCGCGGCGGCATCCGTGCACGTGAGCGTCGGCGAGGTGGACGGGGCCGGCGAGCCCCCAGCACACATGCTGCCGCGCGCCGCCGCCGAGTCGATCTGGGTCACGGCGTAGCCGCTGGTCCACCGATCGTGGACCGCTCATGTCGTCGGCCTAGGCTTGGCGCATGGGACGACGTGATGAAGTCGAGTGCTGGCTGACCGACATGGACGGCGTGCTCGTGCATGAGAACCACGCGCTGCCCGGCGCCGCCGAGCTGCTGCAGCAGTGGGAGGACGCCGGCACGCCCTACCTCGTGCTCACGAACAACTCGATCTTCACGGCCCGCGACCTCTCGGCGCGGCTGCGGGCGAGCGGGCTGCACGTGCCCGAGGACCGCATCTGGACCTCGGCGCTCGCCACGGCCGACTTCCTCAAGCAGCAGCTGCCCGGCGGCACGGCGTTCGTCATCGGCGAGGCCGGAATCCTGACCGCGCTGCACGAGGCCGGCTTCGTCATGACCGAGACCGCTCCCGACTTCGTCGTGGTCGGCGAGACCCGCAACTACTCCTTCGAGGCGATCACGAAGGCGATCCGCCTGATCGGCAACGGCGCCCGGTTCATCGTGACGAATCCGGATGCCACGGGGCCCTCGGCCGACGGCCCGCTGCCGGCCACCGGCGCGATCGCCGCGCTGATCACGAAGGCGACCGGCAAGGAGCCCTACGTCGTGGGCAAGCCGAACCCGATGATGTTCCGCTCGGCGCTCAACAAGATCGGCGCGCACTCCGAGAACACGGCGATGATCGGCGACCGCATGGACACCGACATCGTCGCCGGCATCGAGGCCGGCCTGCACACGGTGCTCGTGCTCACGGGCATCAGCGATCAGGCCGAGATCGAGCGGTACCCGTTCCGGCCCGAGGAGATCCTCTCGGGCGTGCACGAGCTCGTGCGGGCGGAGCCGGTCGAGGTCGAGCTGTAGGGGGCGCTCCGCGGCGGCGCGCGGCGCCGGCGGAGGCGATCCGGCCGGGGGGAGGTCGGATGCCCCGGTTCCGACCTCCCCTCGCGCCGAACTCCTCCCGCCGCGCGCCGAGCCGGGTGGGATGGCGCCGGCCAGCGCCCCGGGCTCACGCCGCCGCGAGCCGCTCCATGGGCTCGGCGTCGAGGCGCTCGCGCACCGACGCGTCGAGGTCGAGCTCGGCCGCGCCGAGGATCTCGTCGAGCTGCGCGACACTGGAGGCCCCGACGACGGGGATGACCGGCACCTCGCCGCCCAGGAGCCAGGCGAGGGCGACCTGGTTCGGCGTCGCGCCCACGTCGCGGGCGACCTCGTGCAGCAGCCGGATCCGTGCGTGCGTCGTGGGGTGGTCGACGCCGCCCCAGAGCGGCTTGTCGGGTCGGGCGAGCGAGCCCTGGTGCAGCGGCGAGTACGCCGTCACGGCCAGCGGCGGCCGGCCGTCGACCCCGCTGGCGGCGGCGTAGTCGAGCAGCTCGGGCGTGACGAAGTTCATGCGGCCAGGCTTCGGCGCCGGGTGGATGAAGCTGTACTGCTGCTGCACGAGCCCGTACGGCGCGATGCCCTGCCTGATCGCCTCCTCGCGTGCCTCGACCACGCGCCACACCGCGACGTTCGAGATGCCGGTGATGCCGACGAGCCCGGCGTCCTGCAGCTCGCCGAAGGCGCCGACAGTCTCGGCGAGCGGGGTGTCGCGGTCGTCGACGTGGCCGTAGAGCACGTCGAGGTGGTCGACGCCGAGGTGGCGAAGGCTCTCACGCGACTCCCGGGCGATGATGTCGGCGGCGAGGCCCTGGTAATTGGTGGGCTCGCTCGTCGACAGCGGCAGCGCGGGGTCCTTCTTCGCCGCGCCGAGCTTCGTCGCGATGCGGACCCGGTCGCGGATGCTGCGGCTGGCGAGCCAGCGGCCGATGACGTCCTCGCTGTCGTGGCCGTGGCCCAAGCCCCACGCGTTGTAGTTGTTGGCGGTGTCGAGGAACGTGCCCCCGGCCTCGACGAAGCGGTCGAGGATGGCGAACGAGGTGGCCTCGTCGGTGCGGGTGCCCATCCACATGGTGCCGAGGCAGAGGGTGGAGACGTCGAACGACGTGCGTCCGTCGCCGATGGTGCGGTAGCGCATGGTGATCCTTTCGATCCGGTGATGGATCGAGCGTACGAACGGATCGGCACGGGCATACACTCCAATCGACTACCGTATGGCCAGACCAATTCGATGGCCGTGCACGCGAAGGGGGTCCGGATGCCGCGACCGCCCGCCGCGCCGACCCTCGCGTGGGAGACCCTGCTCGACCTCGGCGATTCCACCGCCGCGCTGCGCGATCGCCTCGAGGGCGCCATCCGCGAGGCCGTGCAGGCAGGTCGCATCCCCGCCGGCGCCGCGCTGCCTCCGAGCCGGACGCTCGCGGAGACGTTGGGCGTCTCCCGGTGGGTGGTGACCGAGGCGTATGGGCAACTCGTCGCCGAGGGGCTCCTCGACGCCACGGTCGGCGCCGCGACCCGGGTGGCGGCCGGCTCGTGGCATCCGCCGACCTTCGAATCGGCTGATTCGGGTTCGGTTCGCGCCGAGTACCGGCGGCCGACGTACGACCTCGGGCCGGGCGTGCCCGACCTGCGCCACGTGCCG
>NZ_WJSP02000045.1 GCF_009720255.1 Agromyces humi
GGCTGAGCGGCTTCCGCCCCCTGAAGTGGGGCGGCGCCCGTTCGGCATCGGCGCGCGCCGGCGGCGTAGGGTCGCGGGTGGGGGCACCTGCTCCCGCCCCGCGATCCGGATCCCTAGCCTCAGCGAGGGGCGACGGCACGGACACGATCCCGTGTCCGCGCCGAGCGCGATCCGAACTGCGTCGTGCGCGACGCCAAGGGGGGCCAGGTCATGCGGCAAACGAAGTGGGCCATCTCGCCGATCGCCGCAGTCGCGACGATCACCGTCGCCATGCTGAGCGGATGCGTCGCCACGCCGGCGAGCGTCAGCGAATCGGCCGAGCCCGGGGCATCCGCCACCGCGCTCGACCCGGCCCTGCGCGCGCAACTCGAGACGGCGCTCGACGAGGGCTTCGCGGCATCCGGAGTACCGGGGGTCATCGTCGGGATCTGGATTCCCGGCGAGGACGAGTGGGTGTCCGCGAGGGGTGTCGCCGACGTCGACACCGGGGAGCCGATGGGCCGCGGCAACCAGCAGAAGATCGGCAGCATCACCAAGACCATCGTCGGCACGGTCATGTTGCAGGTGATCGGCGAGCCCGAACTCGACGTGGGCCTCGACGACACGCTCGACCGGTGGTATCCCGAGTTCCCCGAGGCGTCGAACATCACGGTGCGGATGCTGCTGAACCACTCGAGCGGCATCGGCGAATCGGGCAGGCCGCAGGTCGACCGCATCTGCAGCGACCCGCAGGCCATCCCCACGCCCGACGAACTCATCGCGCTCGGCGCGGCGACCCCCCGCGCCGACTTCGCGCCGGGCGAGGGATTCGAGTACGCCAACACGAACTACTTCCTGCTCGGCGGCATCCTCGAGCAGGTCACCGGCACCGACCTCGCGACCCTCATCCAGGACCGCATCACCGAGCCGTTCGGCATGGACCGCAGCCGGTTCGCCCCCGACGGGCAGGTCACCGCGCCCCTCACCCACGGCTACTCGCTCTTCTGCCCCGAACTCGGCGAGCCCGTCGACACCGTCGACTGGTCGAACGGCGAGAGCTGGGCGGGCGGCGCCATGGTCTCGACCCTCGACGACCTCCACGCCTGGGGCCAGGCCCTCGGCGAGGGCGCCGGCGTGACGCCCGAGCTGCAAGCGGCACGATATGCGGATGTCGCGGCGGTGCCGGGTCAGGCCGGAGGCGGGTACGGCCTCGGTGCGGGCGTCGAGTTCGACGTCGACACCGGCTGCATCACGAGCGTCTCCCACGCCGGCGCCGAGCCCGGGTACGGCACGAACCTGGCGTACTACCCCGAGACGGGCGCGGTCTTCGCGATGCTCGGCAACGGCGACGGCGGAACGGGCACCGCGGTGCTGGAGGTCCCGAAGGCGCTGGCGCCGCTGCTCGGTCCGGTGCTCAAGGGATCGCCGGCGGCCGATGCGTGCGCCGCGCCCTGGGGGTGACGCGACCGGCGGCAGGGCAGTCCTCCCCATTCCGGCGGCATCCGGCGCGTGGATAGGCTCGCGGCGCGCGCAACTGCGGCGATCACCCGGGGCGTACTGCGGTACCCCACGACCACGACCAGCACCACGGATTCGGAGAACTGCCATGAAGACGTTCAGGAAGACCATCGCCGGCGGAGCCGTCGCGCTCGCGATCGCCGGAATCTGCGCCATCGCCCCCGCCACCGCTGCGAGCGCCAACACCGGGGCGACCGGCCAGGGCTGCACGGCCTACCAGTACTCGTCGGGCGGCTACTCGACGTGCGTCGGCTACATCCAGCGCATGCTCAACGGCATCGCCTCCGTGCGCGGCAGCAGCTACGGCGGCTACCAGCTCGTCGTCGACAACAGCTTCGGCGCCAATACCAACACCAACGTGCGCCGCTTCCAGAGCTACACGGGCCTGGTCTCCGACGGCATCGTCGGCCGCAACTCGTGGAACCAGCTGTGCCGGTACGCGGGCACCCGTTCGTTCGCCGTGTACAACGCGTCGTCGCTGCAGAAGTCGGCCTGGCAGGCCGCCTACGACGCCGGATGCTACGTCGACCGCCCCGTGGGCGTGGCCGGCATCGAGGTCATCTCGAGGTATTAGCGGCGCGGTCTTCACGGGCACGGATGCCGCACGCACGCGGCATCCGTGCCCGTTGCCGTACCTGCGCCCAACCGAGAGCTACGCCCAACCGAGCTCGTGCAGCCGCGCGTCGTCGAGCCCGAAGTAGTGGCCGATCTCGTGCACGAGCGTGATGCGGACCCGCCGTCGCAGCGACTCGAGGTCGACGCTGTGCTCCTGCAGGTTGTTCTTGTAGAGCGTGATGCGGTCGGGCAGCTCGCCGAAGCCGTAGACCCCGCGCGTGGTGAGCGGATGCCCGCGGTACTGGCCGAACAGCCGCGGCCGCTCGCGGAGCGGCTGGTTCTCGACGACGACCGCGACGTTCTCGATGCCGCGGATCCACTCGTCGGGAAGCGCGTCGAGCTCCTCGGCGACCATGCGCTCGAAGTCGTCGTCCGAGATCTCGACCATCTCCCCATTCTGCGCGCTTCGCGGGCGCTCACGGCCCGCGCGGCGGAACCGAGTCGCACCGGCCGCTGCCACACCTGCTGACAGCCCGCGACCTGCCGACGATGATGGTCCCCATGACGACGACGACAGCGTTGGCGGTGCAGTTGCGCGACGACCTCCGGCACCGGCTGCGACCGATGACCGGCCGGGACCCGAGTGAACGCGACCGCGTGGTCACGCCGCTGGAGCTGCTCTACGACCTCGTCTACGTCATCGCGTTCGCGGCGGCCGCCGACGAGCTGGCGCACGCCATCATCGACGGCGAGGTCGGCCCCGGGCTCGGGGCGTACGCCTTCGCGATCTTCGCCATCACGTGGGCGTGGCTGAACTTCACCTGGTTCGCCTCGGCGTACGGCAACGACGACGCGCTGTTCCGCGTCGCGACGGTCGTGCAGATGGTCGGCGTGGTCGTCCTCACGTTCGGCCTGCCGGTGAGCTTCGAGAATGCCGCGCACGGCGAGAGCCCCAACAACGGGATGCTCGTCGTGGGCTACATCATCATGCGCGTGCCGCTCATCGTGCTTTGGCTCCGAGCCGCACGGGAGGATCCGGCCCATCGGCGCACCTCCATCGCGTACGCCGTGGTCATCGCGATCGCCCAGGTCGGCTGGGCCCTCACGACGCTGCCCGGGCTCTCCTTCGGTGCCACCGTCACCTTCCTGGTCGCCGTCGCCGCGGCCGAGATGATCGCGCCCGTCGTCATCGAGCGCCGATACGGGCGCGCCCCGTGGAACGCCGGGCACATCGCCGAGCGGTTCGGCCTGCTCACGCTCATCACCGTGGGCGAGGTCGTCGCCGCCACGGTCGCGGCCGTCGGCGTGCTCGTGAGCGAACAGGGGTGGTCGGTCGGCGCCGTCGTCATCGCCGCGTCGGGGCTGGTCATCGCCGCAGGCCTCTGGTGGGCGTACTACCTCATCCCCACGCGCACGATCCTGACGCGGTGGCCCGAGCGCACCTTCGCGTGGCGCTACGCCCACCTGCCGCTCTTCGGCGCCATCGCCGCGGTCGGCGCCGGCCTCCGCGTCGCCGCAGACGGCGTCGAGCACGAGGAACTCACGCTCCTGCAGATCACGCTCGCACTGGCGGTGCCGGTCGGATGCGTCGTGGTGCTCGTGTTCCTGATCTGGAGCGTGCTGCTCCGCTCCTACGACCTCACGCACATCCCACTGTTCCTCTGCACGCTGGTTCCCCTCGTGGCCGCGGTCGTCGTCGCGGTCGTGGCATCCGAGCCGGGCGCCCCCATCGACCTGGCGGACGACGCCGACGTCGCCGCGCTGGTCACGGTGATCGCGCTCGTGTCGCTCTCCTGCGTCGTCGAGGTGGTCGGGCACGAGATCGTCGGCTACACGCACACGCTCCGCGCGGTCGAGCGGAACCTGCCACGCCAGGGCGGCGACGACGACGACTGAAGCGACGGATGCCTCGCCGAGCGGACGCGGCTTCAGCCCTGCTTCAGCATCCGTCGGAAGAATAGGCGGGATGCGAATCCTGGTGGTCGACGACGAGGCGCGGCTCGCCGACGGCGTGCGGCGCGGACTCGAGGCCGAGGGATTCGCCGTCGACGTGGCGCACAACGGGGTGGACGGGCTATGGCGGGCGCGGGAGACGCGGTACGACGCCATCGTGCTCGACCTGATGATGCCTGGCATGAGCGGATGGAAGGTCTGCGAGGCGTTGCGCGCCGAGGAGAACTGGACCCCGGTGCTCATGCTCACCGCGAAGGACGGCGAGTGGGACCAGGTCGAGGCGCTCGAGACGGGCGCCGACGACTACGTCACGAAGCCGTTCTCGTTCGCCGTGCTCGTCGCCCGGCTGCGGGCGCTGATCCGACGCGGCGGCGTCGAGCGGCCCGTCGTGCTCGAGGCCGGCGACCTGCGGCTCGACCCCAGCAGCAAGCGGGTCTGGCGGGGCGACGAGCAGATCGCGCTGACGGCTCGCGAGTTCGCCGTGCTCCAGCACCTCATGCGCCACCGCGGGCAGGTGTTGTCGAAGCGCGATCTCATCGCCGGCATCTGGAACGACGACTTCGAGGGCGACCCGAACATCGTCGAGGTGTACGTCGGGCACCTGCGCCGCAAGCTCGACCGCCCCTTCGGGCGCGAGGCGATCGAGACCGTGCGCGGCTCGGGCTACCGGTTGGCGGCCGACGGTGGCTGAGCGACGAGGCCGGCGATCACGTCGGGGCTCGCGCTGGCGCTCGGTGCGGGCTCGTGCGACCGCCGGAGCCGCGCTCGTCATCGCGGTCGTCATGATCGTCGGCGCCGTCGCGTTCTTCGAGATCCTGCGCGGCACCGTGCTGGGCGCCGCCACCCGCGCCGGCGAGGCGCGCGCCGAGGCGCTCGCCACCCAGGTGGAGGCGCAGGACACGGACGCGATCGACGGGATCGAGGACGAGCCCGTGCAGCTCCTCTCTCCGAGCGGCGCGGTGCTCGCGGCATCCGACGACGCACCGGATGCCCCGCTCCCCCACGCCGACGAGCCGCAGGTGTTCACCGTCGACGGAGATCCCGTGCTCGTGGTCGCCGAGGAGCTCGACGGCGGCAAGACCTTGCTGGTCGGCGTGCCGGTCGACGACGATCTCGAGACGCTCGCGACCGTGGCCGGACTGCTCGCCGTGGCGGTGCCGCTCGTGGTGCTGCTCGTTGCGGGGCTCACCTGGGTGGTCGTCGGCCGCGCGCTGCGCCCGGTCGCACGCATCACCGCCGAGGTCGACGACATCACGGCCGACCGCCTCGACCGGCGCGTGCCCGTGCCGGCATCGGGCGACGAGATCGCCGCCCTCGCCGAGACCATGAACGCGATGCTGGGGCGACTGGATGCCGCGGCGAGCGCCCAGCGGCGGTTCGTCTCCGACGCCTCCCACGAGTTGAGGTCGCCGCTCGCGACGATCCGCCAGCACGCCGAGCTCGCGCAGGCCCACCCCGAGGTCACCTCGCTTCACGAGCTCGCGGAGGTCGCCCACGACGAGGGACTCCGCCTGCAGGGCCTCGTCGACGCACTCCTGCTCCTGGCGCGGCTCGACGAGGGCGCGCCGAATCCCGATGAGCCCGTCGACCTCGACGATCTGGTCTTCGCCGAGGCCTCGCGACTGCGGGCGGCCGGTATCGCGGTGGACGAGTCCGGCGTGGGCGCCGCCCGCGTGCACGGCAACGCACGACTGCTCGCCCAGCTCGTGCGGAACCTCGCCGACAACGCCGCGCGCCACGCCCACGGCCGCGTCGCCCTCGGCCTCGCGCAGCACGACGGACGAGCGGTGCTCGTCGTGGACGACGACGGTGACGGCATCCCGGAGGCCGACCGCGAGCGGGTGTTCGACCGGTTCGTGCGCCTCGACGACGCACGCGATCGCGACGCCGGCGGCAGCGGACTCGGGCTGGCGATCGTGCAGGCCGTGACCCGCGCCGCCGACGGCGTCGTCACGATCGACGACTCGCCGCTCGGCGGTGCGCGGTTCACCGTGCGCCTGCCCGCGGCATCCTGAACGGCCCTTCCTGAACGGCGCTTCAGGAAGCTTCAGGGTCGCTTCAGTGCCCGCTCGGCACCATCGAGGCATGAGCGAAACGACGAACACCCCGAACCAGCCCGACCCGAAGAAGCCGGATGCCGCGACGCCCGACCTCGCGACCACCGAAACCGTCTCGGCTGCGCCGGCCAGTGCTGCGCCGGCCACGACCGCGCCGGCCGAAGACGCCACCGCCGCGACGCCCGCTGCACGCACGCCTCGGACCTCGGGCCGGCGGAAGCTGCTCGTCGCCGGCGGCTCCGTGCTCGCCGCAGTGCTCTTCGCCGGAGGCGGCATCGCCGTCGGTGCGGCGATCGCCGACGAGGCCGACGACGATGGCGACGACGCGGCGGTGAGCGCGAGCTCCGAGCAACAGGCCGACGACGACCGCGACGATTCCGCGGATGACACCGCCGACGACGCTGCGGATGACGCGGCGAGCGCCGCCGACCACGGTGCCACCTCGCCCGATGAGCTGAACGAGATCGTCGAGGCCGCGGCATCCGAGGCCGAGGGCACCGCCGTGAGCATCGACGCGGGCCCCGACGGCAGCTGGGACGTCGAGTTCCGTGCGGACTCGGGCGCCGAGACCGAGGTGCGCGTGGCATCCGACGGCACGACCAAGGTGATCTCCACCGAGGCGGCCGATGCGGGCGACACCGCGCCCCAGGGAGCTCTCGACGCCCAGACGATCGACGCACTCGTGACCGCCGCCCTCGGCGAGGTCGATGGCAAGGTCGTCGACCTCGAGGTCGACGACGACACGACCTCGCCCTACGACGTCACGGTGCTCACCGGGGACGGACGCACGGTCGACGTCGCGCTCGATTCCGACCTGAAGGTGGTCTCCTCCGGCGCCGAGGACTGACCTGACGCGGACTGCGTGACCACGGGCCGGACGGCGATGCCGTCCGGCCCGTCAGCGTGCCTCGAGCGGCGACTGCCCGCTGCCGGCCGCGCCGCCCACGCCGCTCAGCTCGCGGCGGCGAGCTGGGGGTACTGCTCGAGCACCGTGCGCGACAGCGTGCTCTTGGCCCACACGGCCGTGTCGTCGGCGAGCACCTCGTGCTCCCCTGCCTCGACGCCCTCGTACACACGGCGGACGATGTCGTCGGCGCGGCCCTTCGGCACGTCGAGGTCGGCGATCATCGGGGTGTCGGTGTAGCCGAGGTGCACGCCGACGACCTGGGTGCCGCGCGGCGCGAGCTCGAGGCGCAACGAATTCGTGATCGACCAGAGCGCCGCCTTCGTGGCGCTGTAGGCGTTGCCTGCGGCATACCAGCTGAGCGCCGAGTGGATGTCGACGAGCACGCCGCCGCCGTTCGCGGTGAGCACCGGCGCGAACGCCTGGGCGACGGCGAGCGGTCCGAAGACGTTGGTCTCGAAGAGCGCGCGCACCTCGTCGAGGTCGGCGTCGAGCATCGTCGACGGGGCGAGCGCTCCCGCGTTGTTCACGACGACGGTGGTGTCGCCGGCGCGTGCGGCGACCGCGGCGATGGATGCGGCATCCGTCACGTCGAGCTGCAGCGGCACCACGCGTTCGTCGTTCCACTCGCGCGGGGTGCGGGCGGTCGCGTAGACCTTCGCGGCGCCGCGCTCGAGCGCCTGGTGCACGAACTCGGTGCCGAGCCCACCGTTCGCTCCGGTGACGAGCACGACGGCTCCCTGCAATGAAGTCATGATGTGGCCTTTCGGTGGTGCTGGCGGGGCGTCGCGGGATCGCGGCAGCCCTGAGTTGGTATTTCCAACCTAGCACGCGAACACGTGGCTTTTCCGAGCCGCAGGGCGATCTCTCACATTCTGATCTCATTCATTATTGAGTTTGCTCAGTTTTAGGAGTACCGTGGCGCCATGCACAACACGACCCACCCCGGCACCGCGCTCTCGTTCGCGACCGTGCCCACTCGCACCATCCGCGCGGCCGGCGTCGACTTCGCCTACCGCGAGCTCGGCCCCGCCACCGGCGTCCCGCTGGTCCTCCTCACGCACCTCGCCGCGACCCTCGACAACTGGGACCCGCGGGTCGTCGACGGCCTCGCGGCCGGCCGCCGCGTCATCGCATTCGACAACCGCGGGGTCGGGGCGACCACCGGCGCCCCCGCGTCGACGATCGAGGACATGGCGCGCGACGCCGTCGCGTTCGTCCGCGCACTCGGCTTCGACCGCGTCGACCTCCTCGGGCTCTCCATGGGCGGCATGATCGCGCAGGTCATCGCCGTCACCGACCCGTCCCTCGTTCGCAAGCTCATCCTCGCCGGCACGGGCCCCGCCGGCGGCGTCGGCATCGACCGCATCACCTGGGTCTCGAACGCAGCAGTGCTGCGCGGCATCCTGACGTTCAGCGACCCGAAGACCACGCTGTTCTTCACCCGCACCGCCAATGGCAAGCGCGCCGCGCGAGAGTTCCTGGCGCGCATCGCCGAGCGCACCGTCGACCGCGACGCGAAGATCACCACGCGCGCCTACCGCGCCCAGCTCGCCGCGGTGCACGACTGGGGAACCCGGCCGGCCGCCGACCTGTCGAAGATCACCCAGCCGGTGCTCGTCGCCAACGGCGAGCACGACGCGATGATCCCGACCGAGAACTCGATCGACCTGAGCCGGCGCCTGCCCGACGCCGAACTCGTGCTCTACCCCGATGCGGGTCACGCCGGCATCTTCCAGCACCACCGCCAGTTCGTCACCACGGCGCTCGAGTTCCTCGCCCGATGAGCGCGCAGACCATGACGGCCTTCGTCATCGACGCCTACAAGGAGCCGATGCACGAAGCGGAGGTGCCGACCCCCGCCGTCGGCGACCACGACGTGCTCGTGCGTGTGCAGGCCGCTGGCGTCAATCAGCTCGACGCCGGCATCCGAGACGGGCGGTTCCGCCAGATCCTGCCCTACCGGCTGCCGCAGATCCTCGGCAACGACCTCGCCGGCACGGTGGCTCGGGTCGGCGCGAAGGTCGACCGGTTCGCACCGGGTGACCGGGTCTACGGGCGACCCGACAAGGATCGCATCGGCACGTTCGCCGAGGAGCTCGCCGTCGACCAGGCCGACCTCGCGGCCGTCCCCGAGTCGATCACCATCGAGGAGGCGGCCTCCCTGCCGCTGGTGGCGTTGACCGCGTGGCAGGCATTCGTCGAGATCGCCGACGTGCGGCCGGGCCAGACCGTGCTGATCCACGGCGGTGCCGGTGGCGTCGGATCGATCGCCATCCAGCTCGCGAAGCACCTCGGGGCGATCGTGGCCACGACGGCGAGCGCCTCGAACGCGGACTACGTGCGCGGCCTCGGCGCCGACCTCGTCATCGACTACCGGAGCCAGGACTTCGAGCACGAGTTGCACGATGTCGACGTCGTGCTGGACAGCCTCGGCGGCGAGACCCTCGAGAAGTCCATCCGCATCGTGCGGCCGGGCGGTCGCGTCATCGGCATCGCCGGGCCGCCCGACCCCGGCTTCGCACGACAGCTCGGCGCCGGCGTGCCCCTGCGCCTCGCGATGCGCGCACTGAGCAGCGGAGTGCGGCGTCGGGCGCGCCGCCGCGGCGTCGAGTACTCGTTCCTGTTCATGCGCGCCGACGGCGGCCAGTTGCAGCGCATCACCGAGCTCGTCGATGCCGGCATCATCACGCCGCAGGTCGGCCGGGTCTTCCCGTTCGCCGAGACGCCCGAGGCGCTGGCCGCACTCGAGCGCGGAGGCATCCGTGGGAAGGTGGTGGTGAGCGGGAAGGACCGGACACGTGCAGCATGACGCAGCGCCCATCGGCCGCCGTGAGCGCAACAAGCAGCAGAAGCTCGAGCGCATCACGGCCGCCGCGACCGAGCTGTTCAGCGAGCACGGGGTCGACGAGGTCACGACGCAGCAGATCGCCGATCGTGCCGACGTCGGTGCCGGCACGCTGTTCCTCTACGCGAAGTCCAAGGCCGAGCTGCTGCTGCTCGTGCACAACGTCAAGTTCGCCGACGCGATCGAGCGAGGCGAGGCCGCGGCATCCGGAATCACCGACCGGCTCGACGCCCTCATGGCCATCGTGAGCCCGATCGTCGAGTGCAACCGCGTGCAGATCGAGAACGGGCGCACCTACCTGCGCGAGCTCGTCTTCGGCGACCCCGAGGAGCCGCACCACCGGGAGGGGCTCGCCCTCAGTGCCCGCGTCGAGGCGGCGTTCGTCGACGTGCTGCAGCGTGATGAGCGCATCAGTGCAGCGGATGCCGCGGCGCTCGCCCGCGCGATCTCAGCCGTCATGTTCATCAGCATCACCGCCACCCTCTACCGCGGCCTGACCGACGAGGAGGTCGTCGGCGTCATCCGCGAGCAGGTCGGGGTGATGCTCGCGCACCGCTGAGCGTAGATTTGGGCACGAACGAGGAGGTTCGCGTGAGCACCGTTCGTGAGTCCAGCGCTTCCAGTGCCGCCACCGCCGAGGGGGCCGCGAGCCCCGAGGGTGCCGCCCCCCAGGTCGACGAGCAGCAGTCGCGCGCCGTCGCCGAAGCCGCCCGCGAACAGGACTGGCGCAAGCCGAGCTTCGCCAAGGGGTTGTACCTGGGGCAATTCGACCTGTCGCTGATCCATCCGCATCCCCGACCCGATCCGGCCCGCCGCGAGCGCGGCGAGGCGTTCCTCGCGGCGCTCGAGTCGGTGCTGCGCGACGTGGACATCGCGCGCATCGAGCGGGAGGCGCGCATCCCCGACGAGACCTTCCAGGCGCTCGCCGACATCGGGGCGTTCGGCATGAAGATCCCGATCGAGTACGGCGGCCTGGGCCTCGGGCAGTGGTACTACAACCGCGCGCTCGTGATGATCGGGTCGGTGAACGCCAGCCTCGGCGCGCTGCTCTCGGCGCACCAGTCGGTCGGCCTGCCCGAGCCGCTCGTGCTCGCCGGCACCGAGGAGCAGAAGCGCGAGTACCTGCCGCGCTGTGCCGCGGGGGCGATCAGCGCCTTCCTCCTCACCGAGCCCGAGGTGGGCTCCGACCCCGCCCGACTGCGGGCCACCGCGGTGCCGACCGACGACGGCACGGGGTACGTGCTCAACGGCACGAAGCTGTGGACCACCAACGGGGTGGTCGCCGAGCTGCTCGTCGTCATGGCGCGCGTGCCGAAGTCCGACGGGCACCCCGGCGGCATCAGCGCGTTCATCGTCGAGGCGCGCGCGCCCGGCATCACGGTGCACCGCCGCAACGCCTTCATGGGCCTCCGCGGCATCGAGAACGGGCTGACCTCGCTGCACGACGTGCGTGTGCCGCGCGAGAACCTCATCGGCCGCGAGGGCCAAGGACTCAAGATCGCGTTGACGACCCTCAACGCCGGGCGACTGGCGATCCCGGCCATCTGCGCCGGCGCGGGCAAGTGGAGCCTCAAGATCGCCCGCGAGTGGTCGCGCGAACGGGTGCAGTGGGGCCGGCCCGTCGGCGAGCACGCCGCGGTCGCGCACAAGGTCGCGTTCATCGCCGCCACCACGTTCGCCCTCGAGGCCGTGGTCGACCTGTCGGGCGTGCTCGCCGACGAGGACCGCAAGGACATCCGCATCGAGGCGGCGCTCGCCAAGATGTGGGCCTCGGAGATGGGGTGGCGCATCGCCGACGAGCTCGTGCAGATCCGCGGCGGCCGGGGGTTCGAGACCGCGGCGTCCCTGGCCGCACGCGGCGAGCGCGCCGTCGGCGCCGAGCAGGTGCTGCGCGACATGCGGATCAACCGGATCTTCGAGGGCTCGACCGAGATCATGCGGCTGCTCATCGCACGCGAGGCCGTCGACGCGCACCTCACCGCCGCCGGAGACCTGATCGACCCGCACCTCGAGCTCTCCCGCAAGCTGAAGGCCGCCGCCTCGGCGAGCGGGTTCTACGCCCGCTGGCTGCCGCAACTGGTCGCCGGCAAGGGCGACCTGCCGACCTCCTTCGACGAGTTCGGGCCGCTCGCCGCGCACCTCCGTTACGTCGAGCGGACCAGCCGCAAGCTCGCGCGCGCGACCTTCTACGGGATGACGCGCTGGCAGGGCGCGCTCGAACGCAAGCAGGGGTTCCTGGGCCGGGTCGTCGACATCGGCGCCGAGCTGTTCGCCGTCTCGGCCTCGTGCGTTCGCGCCATGATGATCGCCGCCGACGATCCCGAGCACGGGAAGGCGGCGTACCAGCTGGCCGACACCTTCGCCGAGCAGTCCCGGCTTCGCACGGAACGACTGCTCGACGGGCTCTGGCACAACACGGATGCCGCCGACGAGCGCCTCTCCGAACGGGTGCTCGACGGCCAGTACGAGTGGCTCGAGGACGGGATCCTCGATCGCAGCGAAGGCACCGGCCCGTGGATCACCGAGGAGGTGCCGGCCGACGCGTCCGAGAACGTCGCGCGTCGCGTCATCCGCTCGCCCTGACGCAGGGTCGGCGATGACCGGACCGGTGCCACGGGTGTGCTCCGCGGCATCCGGGAATACATGCTCAGTCATGTTGTTTACCTTTCTCGAACGACCGCAGAAAGGCGGACCCCATGCAGTTCGGCATCTTCAGCGTCGGCGACATCGCCCCCGACCCCACCACCGGCACCACCCAGAGCGAGGCGGAGCGCATCAGCAACCTCGTGCGCGTCGCGCAGCGGGCCGACGAGGTGGGCCTCGACGTGTTCGCCCTGGGCGAACACCACAATCCCCCGTTCGTGCCGTCGTCGCCGCCCACGCTCCTCGCACACATCGCCGCGCTGACGAAGCAGATCGTGCTGAGCACCTCGGTCACCCTCATCACCACCAACGACCCGGTGAAGCTCGCCGAGGACTACGCCATGCTCCAGCACGTGGCGAAGGGGCGCCTCGACCTCATGGTCGGTCGTGGCAACACCGTGCCCGTGTATCCGTGGTTCGGCAAGGACATCCGACAGGGCGTCGCGCTGGCGCTCGAGAACTACAACCTGCTGCACCGGCTCTGGCGTGAGGACGTGGTCGACTGGGAGGGCAGCTTCCGCACCCCGCTGCAGGGGTTCACCTCGACGCCGCGTCCGCTCGACGACGTGCCGCCGTTCGTGTGGCACGGCTCGATCCGCACTCCCGAGATCGCCGAGCAGGCCGCCTTCTACGGCAACGGCTACTTCGCGAACAACGTGCTCGCGCCGAACTTCCACTTCAAGCCGCTCGTCGACTTCTACCGCGACCGGTTCGAGCACTACGGGCACGGCACCCGCGACCAGGCGATCGTCGGCCTCGGCGGGCAGGCGTTCATCGCGAAGCGCTCGCAGGACGCCGTCGCCGCGTTCCGGCCGTACTTCGAGGAGTACCCGCTCTTCAAGGGCAGCTCGCTCGACGACTTCATGGCCCGCACGCCGCTCAGCGTGGGCAGTCCGCAGGAGGTCATCGACAAGACCCTCACGTTCCAGGAGGGGTTCGGCGACTACCAGCGTCAGCTCTGGTCGCTCGACGGCCTGGCACTCCCCGTCGAGGTCGCGCTCGAGCAGGTCGAGCTGCTCGGCACCGAGGTGGTGCCCGTGCTGCGCAAGGAGATGGCGGCGCGACGCGCACCTGGGGTTCCGGATGCCCCGACGCACGCGAGTCTCGTCAGCGCCAAGTACGGCGACGCCGAGCCCCGCCAGCCGCGACCGAACCCGAACCGCGGCGACAACCTGTCGGGCGCCTCGCCCTACCAGGACAGCGACCCGAACGCCCCGGCGCGCTTCCCCCTGGCGGCGTGACCGTGGCACACGACGCCCGGCTCGCGAACGAGGCCTGGGAGGCGTACTACCGCGCCCAGGCCACGATCGCCCGCGAGCTCACCGACGCCGACATCTGGGAGGGCCTGCTCACCCGCGAGTACGCGGTGCTCTTCGCCCTCTCGTCGCAGCCCGACGGGCTCAGGATCACGGAGCTCGGCGACGACGTGCTCATCACCCAGCCCGGCATGTCACGCCTCATCGTGCGCCTCGAGGCCCGCGGCCTCGTCGAGCGGGTCGACGATGCCGCCGACGGCCGGGCACGCCGCATCCGCCTCACCCCCGACGGACTGGCCACCCAGCGCCGCGTCGGCGCCGGGGTCGCCCGGCACGTCACCGAGGCGCTCGGCCGCGCCCTCGATCACGACCAGATCGTGATGCTGCGCGACCTCAGCCTCGCCCTGCTCGCCGGCGCTTCCGGCCCCTCGGCCGAAGTGCAGCAACTCGCCATGCGAAGGAATCTCTCATGACCAGCACTCCCATCCACACGCCCGACGAGTTCGCGTCGGATGCCGCGAGCCGGCCCCTGCGGCTCGTCGTCGTCAGCGCGGGCGTGAGCGACCCGTCCACCACGCGGCTGCTCGCCGACCGGGCCACGCAGAAGACGATCGACCTGCTCGGCGAGGCCGGGATGCCCGCGACCGTGAACGTGATCGAGCTGAGCGGGCTCGCCGTCGAGATCGCACAGGCCATCGTGGCCGGACTCCCCGGCGTGCGCCTGCAGGCGGCGATCGAGCTCCTCGCCGGAGCCGACGCGGTCATCGCGAGCACCCCGGTCTACAAGGCTGGCATCAGCGGGCTGTTCAAGTCGTTCGCCGACGTGCTCGACAACGACCTGCTCATCGCGAAGCCGGTCATCCTCGCCGCCACGGCGGGCACGCCCAGGCACGCGATGGTCGTCGACGAGCAGCTGCGCCCGCTGTTCGCGTTCCTCCGCGCGATGCCGATGCCGACGTCCCTGTTCGCCGCGCCCGACGACTGGGGATCGACGACGCTCGGCGACCGCATCGCCCGCGCGGCCACGGAGCTCATGCTGTTCCTGCGCAGCGGCGTCGGCGCCTCCATCGCCGACAGCAACTGGTCGGGCTACCAGCACCGGTTCGCCGGCAACGCGACCGCCGCCGAGCGCTCGGTCGCGGACGTCGACTTCGACACCGACCTGATGCGGCTCGCCGCCGGCGGAGGGCGCTGACGCGGCATCCGGAACCGACGGCACCGGCCGAACCGAGTGCATCGGCCGCCATCGGCGTAGCTTGGGGACATGGCGAAGCAGCCGATCGTGTATGAGACCAGGCACCACGTCGCGTTCTCGGAGCTCGACCCGTTCCAGCACCTGAGCACCGGCAACTACGCGAGGTACTTCACCGATCACCGCATGGAGGCACTCGCGAAGTACGCGGGGTGGGACCTTTCCACCCTCGGCACTTTGGGGTTCATGACGTGGATCCGGCGCATGGAGATCAGCTTCCGCCGACCGGTGAACGCCGAGCAGGAGCTCACGATCACCTCGTTCGTGCGCGAGTTCCACGGGCCCGACGCGATCATCGAGTGCACGATGGCGGATGCCGCGGGCACGACCGTCGCCACGTGCCTGATGATCGTGGCGCACGTCGACGCGACGACACGGCGCGCGACCGACTGGCCCGACGACCTGCGGGCGATCTTCTTCGAGGCGGAGCACTAGCGGGCTCCCGCACGCGCGCGACAGCCGTGCGCCGTCCGCTCGCCGTCGCCGCTAGCCGCCGGCGAGGATCGCCGCGAGCCGCGCCCGGCATTCCGCGACGAACTCGGGATAACTGCGCCAGTAGTACGGGATGCCGCTGATCGCGACGACGATCGCCCACGCGCGGGCGCGGAGCCAGGTCGCCTCGTCGAGGTGCAGTGCGTTCCAGTAGGCGTCGCGCGCGGCCCGCGGCAGGTCCCAGACCGCGGCGTGCTCGGCATCGGGCGCACCGACCGACAGGGCCCCGAAGTCGATCACCGCGTGAAGGCGACCGTTGGCGGCGAGCAGGTTGCCCGGGCGCAGGTCGCCGTGCAGCCACACGTGCGGCGCGCTGGAGTCGGGCAGGGCGAGACCGCCGCGCCACCATCCCTCGAGCCGGTCGAGATCCAGCTGGTCGCCCACGAGCGGACGCGCCTCGTCGAAGACCGGCGGAGCCCACTGCTCGGTCTCGCGCAAGCTGCCGCCGCGATACCAGCTCAGGTCGCCCGACCGCCGCGCGCCCATGAGGTCGATGCGGTGCAGGTCGCGCACGACCGCGGCGAGGTCGCCGCCGAACCGTCCCCAGTCGGTGACGGTGTCGGTTGCCGGTGGCGCACCGTCGATCCACCGGTACACCGACCATTCCAGCGGATACGCGTGCGACGGGGAGCCCGCGTGCACGGGTTCCGGGATGCGAACCGGCAGGGCGGGCGCCAGGCGGGGAAGCCACGTGCGCTCCTTGCGCAGCGAGCCGACTCCTCCCGCCGTGCGCGGCATCCGCATCAGCAGGTCGTCGCCGAGGTGGAACATCACGTTGTCGGTGCCGCCACCGGCGAGGGTCACCGGCAGCCCGGCCCAATCCGGTCGCTCATGGGCGACGAGCGCGGCAGCAAGATCGACGTCGATCGGCAGCTCGTCGGGGTGGAGAGGCATCCGACCCAGCTTGCCACTCCCGCGGCTCCTCTCGGCCGCGGTTCGCTTCGCTGCACACTGTCGGTGCCCCCGAGGAGGATGGCCGCATGCGTGGAACCGTCGCGGTCACCGGTGGCGCCGCTGGTCTCGGCGCCGTCATCGCCGAGACGCTGCTGGCGCATGGTCACGGCGTACTGCTCGTCGACCGCGACACCGCGGCGGCGACGGTGACGGCGAGCGACCTCGAGGCGCGGCACGGGTCGCCCGTGGCGGTCATCGGCACCGATCTGTCGACGATCGACGGCATCCACGCGGCGGCCGATGCACTCGACGGGATTCCCGACCTCACGGCGCTCGTGAACAACGCCGGCAGCTGGTCGATCGGGGGGCAGTACCCCGACGCCGAACCCGACGCCTGGCTCGCCGCACTGACGCTCGACCTGATCGCGCCGATGCTGCTCGCGCAGCGGCTGTGGCCGCGGCTCGCTGCGGCCGGCGGTGCGGGTCGTGCGGTCGGAGCGGGCGGGGCGGTCGGTGCGGGTGGTGCGGTCGTGAACATCGGGTCGAGTGGTGGCGAAGGCGACGGACCCTATGGTTCGCCCGAGTACGCCGCAGCGAAGGCCGG
>NZ_WJSP02000450.1 GCF_009720255.1 Agromyces humi
CCCATGCCAGCAGCGTGGCACCCGCGCGCGACGTCGCGGCGCGGCATCCGTCAACCTGAATTGACTTCTCTCAAGTTCGTCAATTACGGTTGACGACATGGACGACCGCACCCTTCGCACCGCCATCGCCGCCGCCGACGGCGACGACCCCTACCGGGCCCTCCGCGACCTGCACCGCGCCCGCGTCGAGGTGAACCTCGCGCTCGACCGCGCCGAGGCCGTCGCCGTGCGCCGCGCCCGCGCGGCGGGGTCCAGCTGGCAGCTCATCGCCCTCGCGCTCGAGGTGTCGAAGCAGGCGGTGCACAAGAAGTACGGACGCAGGTAGGCCACGTATGCTGCAAGGCGGCGACGACGCAGGCATCGGGCGGATGCGGCATCCGCTCCCCCCGCACACCAGGAAGAGCAGATGAGCACCACGCAGACCTCCACTCCCGCCCGACGCAGCCCCTTCGGCAGGCGCGGCACGCCCCCGACCGGGCCGCGCGCGACCTTCCGGCAGTTGCTCCCCTTCATCTTCGAGCACCGCCCCGTGCTCATCTGGGTCGGCGTGCTCTCGATCATCGGCGCCATCACGAGCCTCGCCCAGCCACTGCTCGTCGCCCAGGTGATCACGATCGTCGAGGCCGGCCAGCCGCTCGGCTGGATCGTCTGGGGCCTCATCGCCCTCGTGATCATCAGCGGCGTCATCTCGGGCTACCAGCACTACCTGCTGCAGCGCACCGGGGAGGGCGTCGTGCTCTCGAGCCGCAAGCGCCTCGTCGCGAAGCTGCTGCGCCTGCCCATCGCCGAGTTCGACACGCGCCGCACCGGCGACCTCGTCTCACGCGTCGGCAGCGACACCACGATGCTGCGCGCCGCGCTCACCCAGGGTCTCGTCGAGGCGATCGGCGGCACCGTCACCTTCGTCGGCGCGCTCATCGCGATGCTCATCATCGATCCCGTGCTGCTCGGGCTCACCGTGCTCGTCATCGCCATCGCGATCACCACCGTGACCCTGCTCTCGGGTCGCGTGCGGGAGGCGTCGCACCAGGCGCAGGAGAAGGTCGGCGACGTCGCCGCCTCCGTCGAACGGGCGATCAGCGCCGTGCGCACCATCCGGGCGTCGGGCGCCACCGAGCGCGAGATCCGGTCGGTCGACGCGGCGGCCGAGGGCGCTTGGGAGATGGGCGTGCGGGTCGCGAAGATCTCGGCACTCATCGTGCCGGTCGCCGGCATCGCGATGCAGGTGTCGTTCCTCGTCGTGCTCGGCGTCGGCGGGTTCCGCGTGGCGTCGGGGGCCATCACGGTCGCCGACCTCGTCGCGTTCATCCTGTTCCTCTTCATGATGATCCTGCCGCTCGGCCAGGCGTTCGGCGCCGTCACGTCGGTGAACCAGGCGCTCGGCGCCCTCGGCCGGATCCAGGAGATCCTCGACCTGCCCGACGAGGACGCCCACGACCGCGACCTCGCCCCGCTCGCCGTCATGGTCGGCCACGCGAACAGCGCCGTGCGCCCCGACGCGCCGGCCATCGAACTCGACGACGTGCACTTCGCGTACGCCGCCACGCGGCAGGACCCGGCCGACCCCGGCAACGACTCCCCCGACGAGCACCTGCCCGAGCCCGACGTGACCGCCCGCCAGCCGGTGCTCCGGGGCGTCTCGTTCCAGGTGCCGCGTGGCCAGCGGGTCGCGCTCGTCGGCCCGTCGGGCGCCGGCAAGTCCACGATCCTCGCGCTCATCGAGCGCTTCTACGACCCGAGCATCGGCGAGGTGCGCATGGGCGGCCTCGACCTGCGCACGATCGACCGTCACGAACTGCGGGCGCAGATCGGCTACGTCGAGCAGGATGCCCCGGTGCTGGCCGGATCCCTCCGCGACAACCTCAAGCTCGGCAGTCCCGACGCGACCGACGCCCAGTGCGAGCACGTGCTGCGCGCCGTGAACCTCGGATCGGTGCTCGACCGCGACCCGGCCGGACTCGACGCAGCGGTCGGCGAGGACGGCATCATGCTCTCGGGCGGCGAGCGCCAGCGCCTCGCGATCGCCCGCGCCCTGCTCGCGGCACCGCCGATCCTGCTGCTCGACGAGTCCACGTCGTCGCTCGACGGCCTGAACGAGCGGATGATGCGCGAGGCGATCGACGCCGTCTCGGCGGGCCGCACGCTGATCGTGATCGCGCACCGCCTGTCGACGGTGATCGACTCCGACCGCATCGTCGTGCTCGACGGCGGGCACGTGATCGGCGAGGGCACCCATGCCGAGCTCGTCGACTCCGTCCCGCTCTACCGCGACCTCGCGGCGCACCAGCTGCTGGTCTGATCCGGGTCGGCCGGTGGTCCCGTTGCCCGCTGCGGCTCAGGGAGAACCCCGGGGCCTTCTGGGGGCTGTCCGGGATGCCGCGCCGTGCCGCGCTCCGTAGCGTGGGCGTCCGCACCCGATTCCGAGGTGCCCCGAGCCCATTCCCCCACGGAGGACCATCATGACCATCGCGACCGTGTCCGCCACGCGCGACCTGACTCGCCTCGACGAATTGCCCTTCGGCCTCATCGACGAGCTGCCGGACGTCGGATCCGGCGCCGACGCCGATCCCGACGCCGCGTCATCGGCACGGACGGGCCTCGGCGACTCGTTCGACCGGGTCCAAGCCGGCATCCAGGGCTGGCTCCGCCACTGGGAGCCGCTGCGCCTCCCCGCCTTCACCGCCGTGCGCGACGAGATGCCCGAGTCCGACCGCGGTCGCAGCGGGCTCCGCGCGGCGCCCACCACGGCCGACGGCGC
>NZ_WJSP02000451.1 GCF_009720255.1 Agromyces humi
GATGCCTCCGCCGCACATCGACGTCGTCGCAACCGACGTCGTGCCCCTCGCCGAGCGTGATCCGCGCGGCACGGGCCTCACCGCCGCGCTCTTCCCGCTCGTGCTCGGCGGCATGCTGGGCGGCATCGCCATCTCGCTCGCGATCATCGGCGCGATGCGCCGGGTGACCGCGGTGCTCGTCTACTCGGCCGGCGGCGGGCTGCTCCTGGCCGGCATCCTGCAGGGCTGGTTCGGTGCGCTCCAGGGCGACTACTGGCTGAACGCGGCCGGCATCGCCCTCGCGCTGGCCGCGATCGCCGCGCCGATCACGGGCTTCGTGGCCGTCATGGGCCGCGCCGGCATCGCGCTCGGCCCGATCATCATGCTGCTCATCGCGAACCCCATCTCCGCGGCCGCAGTCCCGAAGGAATTCATCCTCGCGCCGTGGGGCGAGGTGGGCCAGTGGTTCCCGCCCGGAGCCGCCGCGACGCTCATGCGCGAGCTGTCGTACTTCCCCGCCGCTGACACCACGTTCCCCTGGCTCGTGCTCACGGGCTGGGCGGTCGGCGGCATCCTGCTGTCGATGATCGGCCACTTCCGCACGGCGGGCGGGGCGGAACCCGACGCCGAGGCCGTCGCCATCGAGGACGGGTCGCTCGACGCGGAACGGATCGCGCACAGCGAGGCCCGCGTCACCGCCTGAGTACGGGCGTCAGCGGTCCGGCGTCAGTCGTCGGGCCGCTGTCGGCGGGCATGCTCCGACCCCGGCGCCGCCGTTCAGCTGAGCTGCTTGCGCCCGTGCAGGATGCCGCTGACCGCCGCCACGACGGCGAACACGACCGCCACGACGGGCTGGCCCATCATCCACCAGGCGACCGCCGCAGCCGAGAACACCGCGATCTCGACGAGCGCCTGACCGAACGGGTCGACCTTGAAGACCGCCTTCGGCGAGTTGAAGAGCGCCCAGAGCAGGATGGCGAGCGCCGGGGCGCCGATTCCGACGAGCACGCCCGGCCACGGCAGCGGGAACGACACGAACCCCCAGATGCCGAGCGTGACGAACGCGAACAGCTCGAGGAAGAAGCGCAGGACGTCGTTCGGGCCGATCTTCGGCTGGGACTCGTTCGACTGGTTCGGCTGGGCGGTGCTCACGGCATTCCAGCCTAGTTCGCGCGGCCGGTGTCCGCCGTCACGCGGACCGGCCCGGTCCACCCCGAACCGCCCGCGGTCACCGGAAGATGATCGTGCGGGCGCCGTCGAGCAGCACCCGCCGCTCGGAGAACCACTTCACCGCCTGGCTGAGGGTGCGGCTCTCCTCGTCCTGCCCGATGGCGACGAGCTCGGCGACCGAGCGGGAGTGGTCGACCCGCACGACGTTCTGCTCGATGATCGGCCCCTCGTCGAGGTCGCTCGTCACGAAGTGCGCGGTCGCGCCGATCAGCTTCACGCCCCTCGCGTGCGCCTGGCGGTAGGGATTGGCGCCCTTGAAGCCCGGCAGGAACGAGTGGTGGATGTTGATGCAGCGTCCGGCGAGGGCGTCGCAGAGCTCGGGCGTGAGGATCTGCATGTAGCGCGCGAGCACCACGAGCTCGATGTCGTGCTCCTCGACCGCGGCCAGCACGCGCGCCTCGAAAGCGGCCTTCGACGCGGCATCCGTCACCGCGAGCGATTCGAACGGCACGCCGTAGAAGTCGACCAGGTCGCGGAGGGTGCCGTGGTTCGAGAGCACCAGTGGGATCTCGACGGACAGCTGCCCGGCGTGCTGGCGGAAGAGCAGGTCGTTCACGCAGTGGCCCGCGGTCGACGCGAGTACGAGGGTGCGGAGCTTCCGCCCGACCTCGTCGAGATGCCACGTCATGTCCCAGCGCTCCGCGACGGGCGCCAACGCGGCCTCGAGCTCGGCGCGGCCGGCGGGTGACTCCACCTGCACGCGCATGAAGAACCGCCCGGTGTCGAGGCTCGCGAACTGCTGGCTCTCGGTGATGTTGCCGCGCGCCGCCACGATCGCCCCGCTCACCGCATGCACGATGCCGGGACCGTCGGTGCACGCCAGCGTCACGACCCAGTGGAACAGGTGGGAGGGTGCGGCATCCGTGGTCATCCGCCCAGAGTAGTGCGTCGGGTACACTGGTTCGTGGTCGGCGGTCAACGCACGGCCCTGGGCGCGCACACGAGCGCGTAGTCGACCCGCGCGGTGAAAGCACCCGCTGCGGGGAACGCCGTCGGAGAGACATCGTCATGTCCGTCACCGAATCCGCGCGCGTGCGCGCACCCCGACTGCCCTGGCCCGGCCTGCTCATGCTGGCCGCGGGCGTCTTCCTGTCCATCACGATCGAGATGTTGCCCACCGGGCTGCTGCCCGAGATGAGCGAGGGCCTCGGCGTCGCCGAGCCGTTCATCGGGCTGCTCGTGTCGGTCTTCGCCTTCACCGTCGTCGTCACGTCGACGCCGCTCACGGCCCTCACCAGCCGGATGCCGCGGCACGGCCTGCTCGTCGCCGTGCTCACGGTGCTGGGGCTCACCACCCTCGCCTCGGCGTTCGTTCCCGAGTACTGGATGCTCATCGCCGTGCGCGTCGTCGGCGGACTCGCCCACGGCGTGTTCTGGGCGATCGTCGCGTCGTACGCCTCGCGGCTCGTGCCCGCCGACCAGATCGGCCGCGCCGTCTCGGTGACGCTCGGCGGCGGCACGCTCGCCCTCGTCGCCGGGGTTCCCGCGACGACGGTGCTCGGCCAGTCCATCGGGTGGCGCCCGGGCTTCGCGATCG
>NZ_WJSP02000452.1 GCF_009720255.1 Agromyces humi
CGGGTGCCCCGGCAGGTACGGCGCGAGGTGCGCCTTCGCCGCGACGGGGCCGACGCCGGGTCCGCCGCCGCCGTGCGGGATGCAGAACGTCTTGTGCAGGTTGAGGTGCGAGACGTCGCCGCCGAAGTCGCCGAACCGGGCGAAGCCGAGCAGCGCGTTGAGGTTGGCGCCGTCGACGTAGACCTGTCCGCCGGCGTCGTGCACGGCCTGGGTGATCTGCTTGACCTCGTGCTCGTAGACGCCGTGCGTCGACGGGTACGTGATCATCAGGGCCGCGATGCGGTCGGCGTGCTCGGCGATCTTGGCGCGGAGGTCGTCGAGGTCGACGTTGCCGAGCTCGTCGCAGGCCACGACCACCACGCGCATGCCGGCGAGCACCGCGGAGGCCGCGTTGGTGCCGTGCGCGCTGGAGGGGATGAGGCACAGGTCGCGGTCGAGCTCGCCGTTCGCGCGGTGGTAGCCGCGGATCGCGAGGAGGCCGGCGAGCTCGCCCTGGCTCCCGGCGTTCGGCTGCAGCGACACGGTGTCGTAGCCGGTGACCTCGGCGAGCCAGTTCTCGAGCTGCTCGATGAGCGAGAGCGTGCCCTCGACGTCGGCCTCGGGCGCGAACGGGTGCAGGTTCGCGAACTCGGGCCACGTGACCGACTGCATCTCGGTGGCCGCGTTGAGCTTCATGGTGCACGAGCCGAGGGGGATCATGCCGCGGTCGAGGGCGTAGTCGCGGTCGGCGAGCTGCTTGAGGTAGCGCATCATCTGCGTCTCGGACTGATGCGTGTTGAACACCGGGTGCTCGAGGTAGGAGCTCGTGCGGCGGAGCTCGGCCGGCAGGCTCGCCGGGAGCTCCCGCAGCGACACGGGCACCTCGATGCGGGGGTCGAAGCCGAACGCCTCGACGACGCGCGAGAGCTCGTCGGCGGTCGTCGTCTCGTCGACGGCGATGTGCACGGTCGCCTCGTCGGCCTCCCAGAGGTTGAGGCCGAGTTCGCGCCCGCGGGCGACGACGTTCTTCGCGAGGCCGGGCACGTGCACCCGGATGGTGTCGAAGTAGGCGTCGTTCGCGAGGGTCAGGTCGTACGACGTGAGCGCGTCGGCGAGCGCCTTCGCCTTCGCCGCGGTCGTCACGGCGATGTGCCGGATGCCGCGGGGCCCGTGGTACACGGCGTACATCGACGCCATCACGGCGAGGAGCACCTGCGCGGTGCAGATGTTCGAGGTCGCCTTCTCGCGGCGGATGTGCTGCTCGCGCGCCTGCAGGCTGAGGCGGTAGGCGGGGTGACCCGAGGCATCCTGCGACACCCCGACGAGGCGGCCGGGGAGCTGGCGCTCGAGTCCCTTGCGCACGGCCATGTAGCCGGCGTGCGGGCCGCCGAACCCCATGGGCACGCCGAAGCGCTGCGACGTGCCGACCGCGACGTCGGCGCCGAGCTCGCCCGGGCTCGTGAGCAGCGCCATGGCGAGCAGGTCGGCGGCGGCGACGACGAGTGCGCCCTGCGCCTTCGACGCGGCGATGACGGATGCCGGGTTCCACACGCGGCCCGACGCACCCGGGTACTGCACGAAGAGGCCGAAGTGCTCGCCGAGGGCGGCGACATCCGTGTCCTCGTCGAGGTCGGCGACGACGAGCTCGATGCCCACGGCCTCGGCGCGGGACGCGAGCAGCGCGTGGGTCTGCGGCAGCGCGTCGGCGTCGACGACGAAGCGGTTCGATGCCGACTTCGACGCCCGGCGGGTGAGCAGCATGCCCTCGACGACCGCGGTGCCCTCGTCCAGCATCGACGCGTTGGCCGTGTCGAGGCCCGTGAGGTCGGACACCATCGTCTGGAAGTTGATGAGCGCCTCGAGCCGGCCCTGCGAGATCTCGGGCTGGTAGGGCGTGTACGCCGTGTACCAGCTGGGGTTCTCGAGCACGTTGCGCTGGATCACCGACGGGGTGATCGTGCCGAAGTAGCCCAGGCCGATCATCGACGTGCGCACCGCATTCTGCTCCGCCAGCGCGGCCAGCTCGGCGAGCGCCTCGCGCTCGGTGGCGGCCGGCGGGATCACCGAGTCGACCACCTCCTCCATGCGGATCGCCGTCGGCACCGCCGCCGTCATGAGCGCCTCGAGCGAGTCGTAGCCGAGCGCGGCCAGCATCCACTCGTGGTCGTGCGGGGTGGTGCCGATGTGGCGGCGGCCGAACGCGTCGGCGTCGTAGGCGGAGGAGGTGTTCATCGCTGGGTGGATCCTTACTCGCCGACGAGGGCGCGGTACTCGGCGTGGCTGAGGAGCTTGGGGAGGGCGCCGGCGGTGACCTTGAGCAGCCACCCCTCGCCGAAGGGGTCGGTGTTCACGAGCTCGGGCGCGTCGATGACGGCCTGGTTCGCCTCGACGACCTCGCCGTCGACGGGTGCGAAGAGTTCGCCGACCGACTTGGTCGACTCGATCTCGCCGACGACCTTGCCGGAGGTGATCGTCGTGCCGGCCGCGGGAAGGTCGACGTAAACGACGTCGCCGAGCTTCTCGGCGGCGTAGTCGGTGATGCCGATCGTGAGCGTGTCGCCCTCGACGAGCACCCACTCGTGCTCTTCGGTGTACTGGAGTTCGGTCTGGTCGGTCATGGGGTTCTCCTCGCGGTGGCGGTGCTGCTTCGGTGGCGGTGCATCCGCTGCCCGTGAAGAGCGGGTGCGCGTGCGTGTTGTCGTGGCCGAGGCCGTAGCTCCACAGCACCCGGCTGCAGTCGATCGTCTCCTCGGGGTCGGTGACCTTC
>NZ_WJSP02000453.1 GCF_009720255.1 Agromyces humi
ATCCAGAGCCGCCGCACCGGCGAGCCCAGCCAGACGGATCAGGCCGGCCCGGCCGGCGACATCGTCGTGGCGGCCGACCACCTGACCGTGCGCTACCGCGGTCGCGGCGGCACCGTGGCCGCGGTCGACGACGTGAGCCTCGCCTGCCGTGCCGGTGAGATCGTGGCGCTCGTCGGGCAGTCGGGTTCGGGCAAGACCACGCTCGCCCGCTCCCTCCTCGGCCTGCAGCGCCCGACCTCGGGGGAGGTGCGCTTCCGGGGTGCGCCACTGCCGACGCGCCGCAAGGAGCTGCTCGCCTTCCGTCGCGCGGTCCAGTTCGTGCTGCAGGATCCCAGCGCGGCGCTCAATCCCCGGCACACCGTCTACGAGGCCGTCGCCGAGGGGCCGCGCCTGCATCGGATGCCGGGCGACGAGGACGCCATCGTCGCCCGCGCGCTCGCCGAGGCCGAGCTGTCGCCGCCGGAGCGCTACGTCGGCGCCATCCCGCAGGAGCTGTCGGGCGGCCAGCGCCAGCGCGTCGTGATCGCCGGCGCCCTGGCCCTCCGGCCGTCGTTCCTGGTCGCGGACGAGCCCGTCGCGAGCCTCGACGCGAGCGCACGCGGTGAGATCCTCGGCCTGTTCCTCAGACTGAAGCACGAGCTCGGACTCGGCGCACTCGTCATCACGCACGACCTCGGGCTGGCGTGGAACATCGCCGACCGGGTCGTCGTCATGCACCACGGCCGCATCGTCGAGGAGGGAGCGACCGAGCAGGTGCTCCTCGACCCGCAGCACGACTACACGCGGCGGCTGCTCTCGGTGGTGCCCTCGGCGCTGGCGGTCGACCGTGCCTGAGCGGCGGCAGCGGCCGGCGGGAACGTGGCCGTCGCGGATCTCCGCCGCCGACGTCGCCGCGGCGCGTGGCTCGCTCCAGTGGATCGAGGTCGTCGACGGGGCGCCGTGGTGGGTCGAGGGGCTGCCCCAGGAGGGCGGCAGGCTGGCGCTCATGCGACTCGACGACGACGGTGCCGCGCGGGAAGTCAGCCCACCCGACGCCAACGTGCGGAATCGCGTGCACGAGTACGGCGGCCGGCCGTGGTGCCCGCTCCCCTCCGAGCGCGGTGCATTCTGCTACACCGACTGGCGTGATCACCGCCTGCACGCGGTCACGGTCGACGGCAGCTCGCGCCCGCTCACCCCGCCGGCGTCGCGGCCCGCAGCCGACCGGTACGCGGAGCCGGTGATCGTCGACGACGAGGTCTGGGTCCTCCGGGAGCGTCATCGCTCGGAGCATCCCACCGATGTCGAGCGCGCGTGGGTCGCGGTGCCGCTCGACGGATCCGCGGCGGACGCTCCCGAGCGCGTCCGCCGGTTGGCCGAGCCCGGACCCCACCGGTTCCTCGCCGGCCTGCGCGTCGCCCCCGACGGTCGTCGGGCCGCCTGGATCGGCTGGAACCACCCCGACATGCCGTGGGACGCCACGAACGTCGTCGTCGCGGACCTCGTCGACGGCGCGTTCGTCGGGGAACGCGTGCTGATCGGCGACGCCGCCGTGTCGATCTGCCAGGTGGAGTGGCGCGACGCCGACCGCCTGCTCTGCTCGAGCGATCGCTCGGGATGGTGGAACCTCGTCGAGGTCGATGCGTCCTCCGGCGGCGAACGCGCCATCACCGCCGAGACCGCCGAGCTCGGGGGGCCGCTCTGGAAGACCGGGTCGCGCTGGTTCGCGGCACTCGATCGCGACCACGTCGCCGCACTGCTCGGCGAGCGCGCGGTCGTCGTCGAGCTCGACTCGGGCCGGATCCTCCCGATTCCCCGTTCCGACGAGGAGGGCATCGAGCAGTGGGCGCCGACGATCGCGGCTGGTCGAGGCCTCGTCGCGGGGATCGGTTCGGGCCCGCGTGCGCTGCCTCGCGTCTTCGTCGCCCACGTCGACGGGCCCGGGATCGACGGTTTCGTGCCGGTCGGCGGCCATGAGGCGCTCCCACGCAGCGCCGACGGCGCCGTGCTCGACGCGGAGTGGCTGCCGCAGCGGCGGTTCGAGCTGCTCACCGGGCCCGACGGGATCGCCGTGCCGGCCAACGTGTGGCCTCCGACGAACCCCTTCGCCGAGCCCGAAGCTGGCGAGGCGGCCCCGTACGTCGTGCACATCCACGGTGGGCCGACCGGATCGAACGGCGTCGGACTCGACCTGGAGATCGCCTACTTCACCTCACGGGGGATCGGGGTGGTCGCGCCGGAGTACGGCGGATCGACCGGGTTCGGCCGTGCATGGCGTGAGCGCCTCCGCGGCTCCTGGGGCGAGGTCGACCTGGCCGATGCCGAGACCGCCGCGCTGGCGATGGTCGAGGCGGGCCTCGCCGATCCCGAGCGCCTCGCGATTCGAGGGGGCAGCGCCGGCGGCTTCACGAGCGCCGCGGCGATGACCCGACCGTCCGTCTTCCGCGTCGGGCTGGTGAGCTATCCCGTGATCGACCTGGTCGCCTGGGCGACGGGGGAGACGCACGACTTCGAGTCCGAGTACCTCGTCGGGCTGGTCGGCCGCCTGCCCGAAGCCGAGCCGCTCTATCGCCGGCGCTCGCCGAGCGATCGAGCGGATGCGGCGCACGGGCCGATCCTCGTGCTGCAGGGGCTCGAGGACCCGATCTGCCTGCCCGAGACGACCGAGCGGTTCGTCGCCGGGCTGCAGGCCGCCGGCGTGCCGTACCGGTACGTCGGGTACGCCGGCGAGGGCCACGGCTTCCGCCGGGCGGCGACGCT
>NZ_WJSP02000454.1 GCF_009720255.1 Agromyces humi
CGACTCGCAGAACGGTACGACGCACGCCGCCAGCGGCTCGAGCGCCGACGGATCAGCCGCGTTGAATGCGGCACCGCACAGCAACGAGCACCAGGTCGAGTCCCGATGGAGTCCCGAGGCGCGCGCGTCGTCGCCCGTGCGCACGAAGCCGTGCTCGTCGCGCTCCAGTTGCGTGACCCAGTCCGTGGCGGGCTGTGCGCCGATGAAGCAGAACAGCCCGCGGCAGTCGACCGTGGCATCCGTGTCGCCCGCGAGGGTCACCTGCTCGAGGGTCTCGCCGCCGTGCAGAGCCGCCACCCGGGTGCGCGTGTGCACCTGGATGCGCGGGTCCTCGGCGAGGCGATCGACGAGGTAGCTCGACATCTGCGAGGAGAGGCCGTCGGCGCGCACGACCAGCCGCACGGGGCAGCCGTTCGCGGCGAGGTACAGCGCGGCCTGGCCCGCGGAGTTGGCACCCCCGACGATGACGACGGGCGCGTCGATGACCTGCCGGAGCTCGAGCGACGTGGCCGCGTGGAAGATGCCGGCACCCTCGAACTCGCTCCAGCGGTCGAGGTCGAGCGTGCGGTACTGCGCGCCGGTGGTGATCACGACCGACCTGGCGTGCACGAGCCGGCCGTCGGCGAGCGTGAGCGTGAGCGGGTCGCCCGACTCCTGCAACCCCGCGACCTCGCACGGGGCGAACACCCGCACGCCGAACTTGAAGGCCTGCAGCGAGGCCTGCCCGGTGAGCGCGTCGCCGCTCACGCCGAACGGGAAGCCGAGGTAGTTCTCGATGCGCGACGTCGCCGCCGACTGCCCGCCGGGGGCGATCGAGTCGAGCAGCACGGTGCGGAGCCCCTCCGAGGCGCCGTAGATCGCCGCGGCGAGTCCGGCGGGCCCGCCGCCGACCACCGCGAGGTCCGCGGCCGTGTCGTCGTCGTTCACGTAGGCGAGCCCGAGCAGCTCGGCGACCTGACCTGGCGTCGCGTTGCGCACGTTCTCGCCCTGCACGATGGCGACGGGCAGGTCGCCGCGCGAGAAGCCGTGCTCGAAGATGTGGGCCGCCGTCTCGGGGTCGTCGGCATCGACCCAGGTGTGCGCGAGCTCGAGGCGCTCGGCGTACCGGCGCAGGGCCGTTGCGCCCGCCGAACGCTGGGTGCCGACGATCTTCAGCGACAGGGCGGCCGGGCCCCGCCGCAGGAAGTCGCGGCGCGCCCAGAGCGTGCGCAGCAGGAGGTCGCACAGCTCGTCGTCCTCGGCCATCAGCCGCTGGAGCGCCGCGTGATCGACACGGTACATACGGCCGGCTTCCGTCGCGCGCGCCGACAGGAACGCCCGCTGGCCGTTCAGCAGCCCGAGCTCGCCGACGAACGTGCGCGGGCCGAGGGTGACGATCGAGGTCTCACCCACCCAGGGCAGCGCGTCGCGTACGACCTCCACCGCGCCGCTCTCGACGAGGATGAGGTCGTACCAGCGGTCTCCCGTGCGGAACAGCAGGTCGCCCACGGCGACGTCGACCGGCACGCCGTGCGCCACCAGCCGATCCCACTGGGCGTCGGTGAGATGGGGGACGACCGGACCCTGCTTCTTGCCCATCTCCCCATCGTGCCCCATGCGTCGCGCGCGGGGGAGGCCCGGCCGGAATCCGGCGAGTGCCGTCAGGCCCGCGCGAGCCGCTCGATGAGCGCCATCGCGTCGAACGGCGCGCGCACCTTCACGTCGTTGTCGAAGTACGCGTAGGCGTCGCGGCCCGCGTCGAGGTGCGCCCGCATCCACGCCTCCCAGCGGTCGAGTCCCTCGTCGTCGTAGCCCGACACATAGAGCTCCCGGTCGCCGTGCAGGCGCGCGTAGCCGAACGACGCCGTCGTGCGGTCGATCCGCGGATAGCGTCCGGCGGTGTCGGCGGTGACGGATGCCACGCCGTGCCGCTCCAGCAGCGACGCCCACGCGTCCACGTGCTCCTCGAAGCTCGGATGCCGCACCTCGACGGCGTGCTCGAGCGGCCGCTCGGGAGCGGCCCTCAGCGCGTACGACGATCGTCCCGACATCCGCCGCTCACGGTGTCGCGCGAGCGCGGCGGCCGCCTCGTGCGTGCGCGGCAGGCGCGCGAGGAACGCGTCGAGCAGCGCCTCGTCGTACGCGAGCGTCGGGGGGAGCTGCCAGAGCAGCGGACCGAGCTTGTCGCCGAGCGCCAGCAGGCCCGACGCGAAGAAGTTGGCCACGGGGCCGTCGATGTCGCCGAGGCGCTTCACGTGGGTGATGTACCGCGGCCCCTTGACCGCGAAGACGAAGTCGCCGGGCACGGCATCGCGCCAGCGCACCCAGCTCCCCGGACGCTGCAGCGAGTAGAACGAGCCGTTGATCTCGACCGAGCCGAGGTGGCGCGCCGCGTAGTCGAGCTCGTCGGCCTGGCGAAGACCCTTGGGGTAGAACTCGCCGCGCCAGTTCGGGTAGACCCAGCCCGAGATCCCCACGTACGCGCGCCCCCGACGCTCCCCCATGTCACACCGCCACGCCGAGCGCGGCTCCGATCGCCCAGGTCACGGCGAGGGCGAGCGCCCCGCCGACCGTCACCCGCAGCACGGCCCCTACTGGCTGTACGTGCTGCACACCATGGTCATCAACCCGATCGTGAGCATCGTGACGTGGAGTCTCACCATCGCGTGGACGTCCATCGCGCTGGCGGGCACCACGGGCTGGTTCTGGCA
>NZ_WJSP02000455.1 GCF_009720255.1 Agromyces humi
GGCCGGGGATCACGGTGACCTCGACGCCCGCGGCCGCCGCCGCCGCCACGAGCGGGAAGCCCGGGTCGGAGACGGTGGGCATGCCCGCGTCGCTCAGCACGAGCAGGTCGGCCTCACGGGCGAGCTCGACCAGCTCGGCGGCCTTCTGCCGTTCGTTGTGCTCGTGCAGCGAGATCAGGCGCGGCCGATTGGCGATGCCGAGCCCGGCGAGCAGACGCTGGGTGACGCGCGTGTCCTCGGATGCCACGACCGTGGCCCGCTGGAGGGCGTCCTTGAGGCGCGCCGAGGCGTCGCCGAGGTTGCCGATGGGCGTCGCCGCGAGGATGATCATGCGTCCAGTGTCTCGCATGGGCCTGCACGGCCGGTCTCGCATGGGCCTGCACGGCCGGTCGTGGGGGCTCGGTCAGGGGCCGTCGACGAGCGTGCCCTCCTCGGCGGCGACCAGGGCATCGATCGCGGCGAAGAACGCGACGATGCCGGGGAGGTTCGCGCCCTTCGCCCGCGACGCGGCGAGGTGCTCGGGCGCCTGCCAGGTCACGACGTCGAGCCACTCGTCGCCGGGCAGGCGCACGAGGCGCGCTTCGACGAAGCCGTCGCGGTCGGCGGCGAAGTCGGCGAGCATGCCGGGCCGGGCGGCGAGCAGCGCGGATTCGCGGTCGGGACGCACCCGGAACCGCGTGAGCTCGATCGTGGTCATCTCGTCGGTTCCTCCTCGTGGTCCGGTGCTGCCGACGGTACCGCCGGCCACCGTCATCGCCGGGCCGGACCGTACGGGGCCTTCGGCGCGGCCCTCGGCACGATCGACGGCTCGGTCCAGCACCGCGGAGATCACACCTCGTCGTGCGCGATTACTCTGGGGCGCATGGGTGTTGAGACCGGCGCCGCCGACGCGCGCGCACCAGAGGCGCGCGAGCCCGGCGACGCGGCATCCGACGACCTCGTCGCGGCGGCGGACGACCCCGACGCCGTCGACGACCCAGACGAGGCCGACGAACCGCAGGACCCCGACGACGAGCCCTTCGTCGAGGCGCGCGGTACTCGGCTCGACGCCTGGTGGGGACGCATGCTGTCCACGCCGCGTCGCCGGCAGCTGTGGTACTGGGGCGGTCCGCTGCTCGTGACCCTGCTCGCGGCGGTGCTGCGGTTCTGGAACCTCGGGCATCCGCAGGCGATCGTGTTCGACGAGACGTACTACGTGAAGGACGCGTGGACGCTGCTGCACCACGGATACGAGTCCACCTGGCCCGAGGGCGCCGACGAGGACTTCGCCCGCGGCGACACCGACATCTTCCTCGACGAGCCGAACTACGTCGTGCACCCGCCGCTCGGCAAGTGGATGATCGCCCTCGGCATGGCCGCGTTCGGCGCCGACAGCGCGTTCTGGTGGCGGGCGAGCACCGCGCTCGCCGGCACCGTCGCCGTGTTCGTGCTCGCGCTCGTGGCGCGGCGGCTGTGGCCGTCGACGATCGTCGCCGTCATCGCGGCGTTCCTCTTCGCGGTCGACGGCAACGCCATCGTGATGTCGCGCGTGGCCCTGCTCGACAACTGGGTGATGCTCTTCGCACTCGTCGGCTTCTGGTTCGTGCTCATCGACCGCGACCGGTCCAGGCATGAGCTCGATCGCCGGCTGGAGCGTGCCCGCGCCGACGGTCGCGACCCGCACTACGGGCCGGCGATCTGGACGCGACCATGGGTGTTCGCCGCGGGCGCCGCGTTCGGCGCCACCTGCGCGGTGAAGTGGTCGGGCCTCTGGTTCCTCGCCGCCTTCGGCGTCTACCTCGTCATCGTCGACGCGCTCGCCCGGCGGCGCGCGGGGGTGCCGTTCTGGCTGACCGGCGCCGTGCTGAAGCAGGGGCCGGTGACCTTCCTCCTCTATGTGCCCGTCGCCGCGTTCGTCTACCTCGCCTCGTGGACGGGCTGGCTCGTGACCGACGGCGGGTACTCCCGGCACTGGGCCGACGACCTCCAGAACCGTGCCACCGGCTTCTTCTCGTGGGTCCCGCCGGTGTTCCAGAGCCTCTGGCACTACCACCAGTCCGCATACACCTATCACGTCGGCGTCCATGCCGACCATCCCTCGCAGTCGAACCCGCTCACCTGGCTGTTCATGTTCAAGCCGACGAACATGTACTTCGCCGACACGAAGGACGGGTCGGGCGGATGCGGCGCCGAGACCTGCTGGTCGTCGATCATCGGCATCGGCAACCCGCTCATCTGGTGGGCCGCGGCGCTCGCGTGCCTCTACCTCGTGTACCGACTCGCCAGGTACCGCGAGTGGCAGGTCGGCGCCATCCTGCTCGGACTCGCCGCGGGGTACCTGCCGTGGCTCATGTACCTCGACCGCACGGTGTTCCAGTTCTACTCGATCGCGTTCCAGCCGTACACGATCCTCGCACTCACGGCGGTCATCGCCCTCATCCTCGGGCGGCGGGACGACGTGCGATGGCGACGCGAACGCGGCATCGCGACGGTGGCGATCTTCCTCGGATTCGTCGTGCTCGTCTCGGCGTTCTACTACCCGATCTGGACCGCGGTCCCGGTCACGCCCGACTTCCGGCAGCTGCACTCGGAGCTGGTCGACACCGAAGACAAGATCCAGGCATCGCGGCGCTTCTACAACGGCGGCGTGCGCGAGCTCAACACGAAGATCAAGGTGTTCCCCAACACCCTGTTCGTGCGCGGGC
>NZ_WJSP02000456.1 GCF_009720255.1 Agromyces humi
ACGGATGCCGCGGCGGGACGGTCCACGCGCAGCGCGCCGCTCGGGCTCTGCAGCACCCGCAGCCGGTCCGCCTCGGCGAGCCTGATGTAGAGGCGGAGCCCCTCGAGGTGGTCGCGGATCTCGCGCCCTCGCTCGGTGAGCGGACGTACCCCGGCCACCACGAACACGGCGGCGATGGCTGCCACGATGGCACCGGCGAAGAGGATGAACGGCCAGGCGCCACCGCGGTGGTCGTCGAGGGCCACCACGCCGAAGACGACGCTGAGGGTCGCCGCCCCGATCGCCGCGACGGCGAGGAGCAGGCGCAGCACCGGGTCGGGGCGCCGGCGGAGGCCCTCCTGCCCCACCCGCTTCGCGACGCCCTGGCGGAGCGCGAGCAACCGGCGGCCGAGCGTCGTGTCCCTCGCCTTCAGCTCGCGTCGGGCACCGGGGAACGGCGCATCGCTGTAGAGGGCGGACACCACTGAGATCGCATCGGCGTCGCCCCACGCCCCGCCGACGAACTCGACGGCGTACTGCTTGCGTCCGGTCTCGACGACGCGGAGCTCCCCGGCGACGGCTCGCTCGAGGATCGTGGCGGTCACGCCCTTCTCCGCGCGCCCGACGAGGTCGGCGGCGACCATCGCGCTGACGCCCTCGGGCGGCTCGTATTGCGCGATGATGGTGCCCCGGCCCGGGTGATCGCGCCACCGCACGGCGTGCAGGACGATCGCAGCCACCAGGGCAGCGAGGGCCAGGGCGGCGGCGACCGCTCCGGCGATGGCCGCGGGGGACGCGGCGAACGACTCGTCGCGCGGCTCGAAGGTGGCCGGATCGAACGCGACGGCCAGCGTGAGGTTCTCGAAGGGGCCGAGCGCGATCGCCGTGGCGAGCACCGCCGGCGGCGCGGCATCCGTCACCGCCAGGGAATCGCACGGCGTGGTCGAGCCCGAACCTCCCCGGTAGCAGGCGGTGTCGCCGGTGAAGCCCGCTGCGACATCGCCCGACATGCGGAGCTCGGCGCTGACGCGCCCGAACGGCTGCGCCCAGCCGGTGCCGTTGACGTCCCAGTAGAACTCGTCGATCGTCGCATCGTCGGGTTCGAGGGTCACGTTGTGCTGCGTGTAGCGGATGACGTACGTCTGCTCCCCGTGCACGAACCCGTCGTCGGCGATGGTCACGAGCAGGAACTCGCCGTCGTCGTCGGCTTCGGCGTCGTAGGAGCGCGGGGAGCCTGCGGCATCCGTCACCGACTCGATGCGGAGGTCGGTCGGATGTCCCTGGTAGTCGAGCGGGATGGCCCGCCGGATGCCGTGGTTCTGGTCGATCTCGGGGAACTGCGCCACCAGCGTCTCGGTCGTGGCCAGGGTGGATCGCCGGGCCTCGTCGCGGCCGAGCTCGTAGACCGCGTCGAACGAGGCGAACGTGAAGTCGTCGACGCCCGCCGGCACGGTCGTCACCGCCGGCACCGACATCGCCGGGACCGCCGCCGGGTGGCCCGCGGCCGCGACCTCGGCGACGCCCCACTCCTCGGGTACGGCAACGCCGATCGCGGTGAGCACGTTGCTCGCCACGCGCGCGTGCCCGAGCGAGTTGAGGTGCAGTTTGTCGGCGGACCAGTAGCGGATGTCGCGCAGCCCTCGGTCGTTGAAGTTGTCGACGAACGTCACGCCGGGCAGCTCGGCGAGGTCCTGGAGCGCGGCGGTGAGGCGCACGCCACGGGCGTCGAACACCTTGCCGAGCGGCAGGTGCTCGGTGGGGTTCGCGCCGCTCAGCATGAGCACGTGGATGCCCTCGTCGCGGATGCGGTGCACCGCCTGCCGGAACCGGCCGGCGACCCGCTCCTCGGGCATGCGGGGGCGGAGCATGTCGTTGCCGCCGCCGTTGAAGCTGATCACCTCGGGGCGGAGGGCGATGGCCGCCTCGAGCTGCTCGTCGACGATCGGCCCGAGCTTGCGCCCCCGGATCGCGAGGTTGGCGTAGCCGATGGGCTCCTGGGCGGCGAGGGCGAGACCCATCGCCACGAAGTCGGCCCACCCGCGCACGGAGCCGTCGGGGAGCTCGTCGCCGACGCCCTCGGTGAAGCTGTCGCCGATGGCCGCGTAGGAGTGGAACATGGGTTCAACGGTAGCGCGCGGCGCCGCGGCATCCGCCCGCCGTCGAGTGCTGCCGCCGGGGCGCGTCAGTGCGCCTGGTGCTCGTGCTCGAGCTCGCAGTCGGCACCCGGGTAGAGCAGCGTCTCGTGCCCGTCGTCGAACCGGACGAGATAGGGCGGGCCGCCGTTGGAGCCGCGCACCTCGAGCACCTCGCCGTGCCGGTCGGCCTGCCCGACCTGCTTGCCGTGGATGACCAGTCGATCGCCCTTGACCGCTTGCATGGGTTCTCCCTCCCGCGCTCGTTCCAGCGTACGCCGGTGCCCGCGGGGCGCGGTAGGGGTGTCGGATGCCGCGGGCATGGCTCCCGCTGCCTCCGCTGCCCTCGACGCCCGCGACGCCCGCCGGCTGACCGATCGCGACCCCGCCGGTCACCTTCCCGACTCGCCGTCCCTCGAGAGGACGGGATCGGCGGGTCCGGGCGTCGCCCGACCCGCCGATGTCGTCCTCTCGGGACCGAACGCCGGGATCGGGAGTCGGGAGCGCGCGCGCCCTCAGCCGACCGCGAGCAGCGCGGCCCACAGGTC
>NZ_WJSP02000457.1 GCF_009720255.1 Agromyces humi
GCTGCGCGTCGGCAGCCTCGTGTCGCCCGCGCGCACCAACCGTCGCGCGCAGGGCTGACGCACCCGGCACCGCTTGCTGAAGGCCCCGACGCCGACCACCCGGTCGACGGCGGGGCCTTCGCCGTCTCCGCGGCGAACCGGTGCCCGCGCAGCGCGCGCCCGCACTGGGCGCAAGGGGCGTCACCCGATTTCGCGTCCCGCGCACCCTGGCTTAGCCTTCTGGCATGAGCACCGATGTTGTTGCCGAGGTCGTCGTCCGTCCCATCCGCGATTCCGATGTGGAGGCGCTGGGGCGCGTCCACGCCACCTGCTGGCACGAGACCTACGACCACCTGATCAGCGCGGCGGCGTTCGAGCACCTCTCGCCGCGCCGCATGGCGGAGCTCTGGAACCACTACGCCGAGCGCGGCGAGGAGTACCAGCAGTTCGCGGCCCTCGTCGACGGCGAGATCGTCGGCTTCGTCGGCTCGGGGCCCGCCCGCGACGAGAACCCCCCGCGCGAACGCGAGCTGTACTTCATCTACCTCCTCGACGCCTACCACGGCACCGGCATCGGCCAGAAGCTGTTCGACGCCGCCGTCGGCGACGACGCCGTCTACCTGTGGGTCGCGTCCGACAACCCGCGCGCGCACCGGTTCTACGAGCGCAACGGCTTCGTGCTCGACGGCGCCGACCAGCACGTGCCGTTCCTCGGCGAGGAGATCCACGAGGTGCGGTTCGTCCGCTGACGCGGCACGCGGGTCGCGTCGGGTGACTGGCGCGCCGACCGCGACGGGCGCGTTACGGTGATGCGATGAGCGTTCCCGTGATCCTCGACGTCGACACGGGCGTCGACGACGCCCTCGCCATCCTCTTCGCGGTGCGGCATCCGGGCATCGAGGTGCTCGGCATCACCTGCGTCGCGGGCAACGCCTCGCTGGCGCAGGTCGTCGACAACACCCTGCGCGTGCTCGACGCCGTGGGGGCGCCGGACCTGCCGGTCGCGGCGGGCGCGGTGCGGCCCCTGCTCGAGCCGCCGCGCTCCGCCGGCCACGTGCACGGCCTCGACGGGCTCGGCGGTGTCCCCCTGCCGCCCACGCAGCGGAGACCCGAACCCGTCGGCGCCGTCGAACTCCTGCGTCGGCTCATCCTCGAACACCCCACCCCGGTGACGCTCGTGGCGCTCGCCCCGCAGACCAACCTCGCGCTGTTGCTGCGCACCTACCCCGAGGTCGCCGGCAACCTGGAACGCATCGTGTTCATGGGCGGCTCGGCGAGCGTCGGCAATGCGACCGCCGTGGCCGAGTTCAACGTGTGGCACGACCCCGAGGCCGCCGCCATCGTGCTCGACGCGAACGTGCCCGCCTACATGTACGGGCTCGACGTGTTCAACCGCGTCGCCGTCGAACAGGAGGTCGCGGCTGCGCTCGAGCACGGCGACGACCCCCTCGGCCGCGTCGTGGGCGCGCTCCTCGGGCATCGCATCGCCCTGTCCGCCGACGAGCAGGAGGAGTACACCGGGCTCATCGGCGACGCCGGCGCGGTGTGCTCGATCGTCGACCCGCTCGCGCTCCGCACCGAGGTGCGTCCCGTGCGCGTCGAGCTCGCCGGCTACGGCCGAGGGCAGACGCTCGTCGACCTGCGCGGGCGTCGCGGAGAAGACATGGTGCACGGGCTCGCCGACGAGTGGGCGAACGTCGAGATCGCCCTCGAGGTCGATGCGACGCGGCTCACGCGGCTGTTCCTCGAGACGCTCGGGCTCGCCGGGCGCTGAGCCGGCGCGGCGTCACTCGGCGCGGCGCGGCGGCGCGGCATCCGTCAGCGCAGCGCGCCCACCGAGGCGAGCGCCTGCTTGACGAGGATGCCCCGCCCGCCCTCCATCTCGGCGGCGATGCTCTCGGAGACCGCCTCGACCGGGGTCATCCACGTGACCTCGAGGGCGTCCTGCCGCGGCTCGCACGTGCCCGTGACGGGCACCACGTAGGCGAGCGACACGGCGTGCTGGCGCTCATCGGAGAACGGCGAGATACCGGGCAGCGGGAAGTACTCGGCCACCGTGAACGGCACGGGGCTCGCCGGCAGCAGCGGGAATGCCATCGGCCCGAGGTCCTTCTCGAGGTGGCGGAACAGCGCGTCGCGGAGCGTTTCGCCGAACATGACGCGGCCCGACACGAGCGTGCGGGTCATCTCGCCGACCGCGTTGGCGCGGAGCAGCACGCCGACCTCGGAGACCTGCCCGAGCCCGTCGACCCGCACCGGCACCGCCTCGACGTAGAGCAGCGGCAGGCGGCCGCGGATCTCGGCGAGCTCGAGGTCGGAGAGCCACCCCGGATTGGCGGGCGGCCGCACGACGGGCTCGTCGTCGGGATTCCAGTCCGGGTCCGGGGTGCGCACGCTCATGCCTCGATTCTGCCCCACGCACCGCCGCTTCCTCCGATCCGTCGAGATCTCGTGTTCGGTGCACGACGCGCCGGCGCGGATGCACCGAACACGAGATCTCGACGCGAGGGCGGCGCCGTCAGTCGCGCGAGGTGAGGGCGCTGACAGGGGACGCATTCAGCGAGACGACCACGTTGGTGTCAGGTCGCTTGTCGTCCTGGCCTTCGCCCTCTGGCGTGCAGAACGTGATCTGAAGATACGCACGGGGTTTGTTCCCG
>NZ_WJSP02000458.1 GCF_009720255.1 Agromyces humi
CTCGTCCGGGCGTCGTTCGAATTCGTCCAGTCGAAGGCCCGAGAAGGGCCGATACGCCAGATCCTGTGGAGACCGGCGAGTAGGGCCGGCCGCCGCCGACTCCCCGGAACAGCGTCGTCATCCCCCGGGATGATTCCCGGCGCGAACCCAGTCGCACGCGGCATCCGCTCGGTAGACTGCAACGACACCACGCCGCCTGCTGACCGGCATCCGCCGTGTCCGACGACTGGAGCCCACTTCGATGGTCCACACCTCCCTGATTCCCTGGCTCGACCCCGAGACGATCATCTCCGCGGCCGGTCCGTGGGCCCTCGTGGTGGTGTGCGCCATCGTGTTCGCCGAGACGGGCCTGCTCGTGGGCTTCCTGCTCCCGGGCGACACACTCCTCGTGATCTCGGGCCTGCTCACGAACACCTCGCTGGTGTTCGGCGTCGACATCTGGTGGGTGTGCCTCGCCATCGGACTCGCGGCGTTCCTCGGCGGCGAGGTCGGCTACCTGATCGGCCACAAGTTCGGGCCGAGCGTCTTCGAACGCAAGGAGTCGGGACTCTTCAGCGTGAAGAACGTCGAACGCACGAACGCGTTCTTCGAGCGCTTCGGCGCCCTGGCGATCATCCTCGCCCGGTTCGTGCCGATCGTGCGCACCTTCGCGCCGGTCGCCGCCGGCGTCGGCCACATGAACTACAAGAAGTACACGCTCTACAACCTCATCGGCGCGTTCGTCTGGGGCGTCGGCCTCACCTACTTCGGCTACCTCATCGGCTACATCCCGCCGGTCGCCGACTTCGTGCAGGAGTACATCGACGTCATCCTCCTCGGTGCCGTCGTGATCACCCTCATCCCGACGCTCTGGCACTACTTCCAGTCGATGCACAAGGCGAAGAAGGCCGCCGCGGCCGGTGAGGACGTGATCACCGACCACGAGGAGGCCGAGCACCTGGTCCTCGACCCCGAGGTGTTCGAGCGCGGCCCCGAGGAGCGCTAGCCCCTCCACGACGTCGGCACGTCAGGGCTACACTCGGCGGCATGAGCTTCCTCTACGAGGAGAAAGCCTCATCCTCCCCCTTCGTCGACGTGGTCTGGCACACCGTCGACACGAGCGACGGCACCTACCTCGCGGCCGCCGACGCGTGCTGGGACCTCATCTTCACGCGCCACGCGGCCGGCTCGCGGGTCCTCATCAGCGGCCCGTCGTCGCGGCCGACGGTGGTGCCCTACCGCGCCGGCAACCGCAACGTGGGCGTGCGCTTCACGCGCGGCACGTACTTCACCCACGTGGAGCCGCACTCGATGTGCGATCGCACCGTGCCGCTCAACGTGCCCGACCCCGCCCACTTCGAACTCGCCGGGCGCACCTGGCCCATGCCCCAGTACGACGCGATCGACGACCTCCTCGACGCCTTCGACCGGCGACGCCTGCTCGCACACGACGCCGTCATCGAGGCGGCCCTGCACGATCGCGCCGTGCCGTCGGTGTCCCCGCGCACCGTCGAGCGGCACTTCACGCGCATCACCGGCTGCAGCCGGCGACAGGTGCGCCAGATCGACCGCGCTCGCGAGGCGGCCGCCCGGCTGCGGACGGGCGAGGCGATCGCGGATGTCGCGTACGAGCTCGGCTACGCCGACCAGTCCCACCTCACCCGGGACGTCAAGCGCCTGACCGGATACACGCCGGCGCAATCGCAGCGCCGCGACGAGCCGGTGTGAGCCACGCCCCGGGTCCGGTGTCGTTCCGGTTCAAGACGGCGGCCGCGGCATCCGCTTCACTCGTTCCCGTCGCACGGCCGGTGCGGCAGCACGAGGGAGGGAAGTCGCCATGGAAGTCCAGCCGTACACGATCGCGATCTCGGACGCCGAGCTCGCCGACCTGCAGTCGCGCCTGGAGCGCACCCGCTGGCCCGCAGCCCGCACCGACGGGTGGGAACGCGGGACGCCGGTGCCGTACGCCCGTCGGCTCGCCGAGTACTGGCGGACGGGCTACGACTGGCGGGCGGCGGAGGCCCGCCTGAACCGCCTGCCCCAGTTCCTCGTCGAGGTCGACGGTCAGCCCATCCACGGACTCCACGTGCGGTCGACGGATGACGCGGCGGTGCCGCTCCTCCTCGTGCACGGCTACCCGTCGTCGTTCGTCGAGTTCGCCCGCATCGCACCGGTGCTCGCCGAACGACCGGGCGTCGCCGACGGGGTCGGCCCCGCGCCGGCGTTCCATGTCGTCGCGCCGTCCATCCCGGGCTTCGGCTTCTCGACGCCCCTCACGAGCCACGGCTGGGACATCGCCCGCGTCGCGCGTGCGTTCGACCAGCTGATGGGAGCGCTCGGCTACGACCGCTACGCCGTCTTCGGCGAGGACGTGGGCGCGGGCATCAGCGAGCAGCTCTGCCTGGACGCCGGCGATCGCGTGCTCGGCTCGATCGCCGCGACGGATCCGGGCGCGATCGCCACCCAGTACACGCCGCCGACCGATCACCTGACCCCTGACGAGCGGGAGCATCACGAGCGGCTGAAGGACGCGCGCACCGAGGACTTCGGCTACCTCGCCCTGCAGACCACCCGTCCGCTCAGCGTCGCCTACGGTCTCACCGACTCCCCCATCGCCCAGGCCACATGGATCGTCGAGAAGTTCCAGGAGTGGAC
>NZ_WJSP02000459.1 GCF_009720255.1 Agromyces humi
GCCGCGCCGCATTCCGATCGGGGATCGCCCTCGTCGCGGCATCCGCCCTGCTGATGACGGCGCTTGCGGGCTGCGCGCCGACGGCCGGCGCCTGGCAGCTGTCGGGCGACCTAGCGACGCACGACCCGGCGCTCGCCAAGGACGGCGACACCTGGTACGTCTACTCGACCGGCAATGGCACGGTCGCCGACGGCAACGTGCAGGTCCGCTCGTCGTCCGACGGCCGGAACTGGCGCTACGAGGGCGAGGTGTGGGACGAGAAGCCCGCCTGGATCGACGAGGCCGTGCCGGGCGTCGACAACCTGTGGGCGCCCGAGCTCGTCGAGCACGACGGCACGTGGTACCTGTACTACTCGGCGTCGAGGTTCGGCAAGAACTCCTCGGCGATCGCACTCGCGACCAACACGACGCTCGATCCCGACGACCCGGCGTACGAATGGGTCGACCGCGGGCCGGTCATCGAATCGATGTCGGACGACGACTTCAACGCGATCGACCCCGGCGTCGCGACCGACGACGACGGCACCCCGTGGTTGTCGTTCGGCTCGTTCTGGAGCGGCATCCGCATGGTCGAGCTGGCGTGGCCGAGCGGGCTGCGCGCCGATGACGCCGAGCCGCTGCACCTCGCCGACCGCGGCGCGCCACCGAACGCCATCGAGGCGCCGTACCTCGTCGAACACGACGGCGACTGGTTCCTCTTCGTCTCGCGCGACGCCTGCTGCCAGGGTGCCGACAGCACGTACAAGATCGCCGTCGGCCGAGCGGATGCCCCGACCGGGCCGTTCCTCGACCGCGACGGCGTCCCGCTGCTCGAGGACGGCGGCACCGTGCTGCTCGAGACGGAGGGGCACCGCATCGGGCCCGGCGGACAGTCGGTCGCGGATGGGATGATGGCGCTGCACTACTACGACGGCGACCTGAACGGGCAGTTCCAGCTCGCGCTGCTGCCGCTCGGCTGGGACGCCGAGGGGTGGCCCGAGCTGCACTGGTGAGGAGCACGATGGAACGCAACTGGGCCGGCAACCTGACGTACCGGGCACGGCAGATCGTGCGCCCCGCCTCGGTCGACGAGCTGCAGGAGGTGCTCGCCGACGACGGGCCGTTCCGGGTGCTCGGCACCCGGCATTCGTTCAACGACCTCGCCGACACCGAGGGAACGCTGATCGCCACCGACCGGCTGCCCGTCGACGTCGACATGTCGAGCGCACCCGGCGCAGTGCGATTCACGGGGGCGCCGAGGTACGGCGACCTCGCGCCGATCCTGCAGCGGAAGGGCCTCGCGCTCGCGAACCTCGCGTCGCTGCCGCACATCTCGGTGCCCGGCGCCGTCGGCACCGGCACCCACGGATCGGGCGACGGCATCGGCTCGCTCGCCACGGCCGTGCGCGGCATCGGCTTCATCACGCCGAGCGGCGAGTCCCGCAGCCTCGTGCGGGGCGACCCCGACTTCGCCGGGTCCGTCGTGCACCTGGGCGCACTCGGCGTCGTCACGGCGCTCGAACTCGACGTCGAGCCGACCTACGACGTCGCGCAGACCGTCTTCGAGGCGCCCGCCTGGGACGCGATCCTCGCCGACCTCGACGCGGTGACCTCGCTCGGCACGAGCGTCAGCATCTTCACCCGGTGGTCGCGCACCGACGTCGCCGACCAGCTCTGGGTCAAGCAGCGCCTCCCGTTCGACGCCGATGCCGCGGAGCGGCGCCGTGCGGTGGTCGAACGACTCGGCGCCCACCCGGCGACGCAGGCGCGGCATCCGATCATCGGGCTGCCGGCCGGCGCGTGCACCGAGCAGCTGGGCGCGCCGGGCCCGTGGTTCGAGCGCCTGCCGCACTTCAAGCTCGAGTTCACGCCGTCGGCGGGGGAGGAGCTGCAGTCGGAGTACCTCGTGCCGCGCGCCGATGCGGTGGCCGCGCTCGAGGCCGTTCGGGGCCTCGCCGACCGCATCGCACCGCTCCTGCAGGTGTGCGAGGTGCGCACGGTGCGAGCCGACGACCTGTGGCTCAGCGGGGCGTACGGCACCGACGTGGTCGGCCTCCACTTCACGTGGGTGCGCGACGAGCCGGCGGTCACCGCCCTGCTGCCGGCGATCGAGGCGGCGCTTCCCGCGACCGCCCGCCCGCACTGGGGCAAGGTGTTCACGCTGCCGGGCGACGAGGTGCGGCGCCGCTACCCCCGCTGGGACGACTTCGCCGCGCTGCGCGCCCGCTTCGATCCCGAGCGCCGCTTCGCCAACGCCTACCTGGAGCGGCTCGGCCTCTGATTCAGCGCGCGGACTGCTCCGGCACCTGCGCCTCGACGAGCTGCAGCACGCGCGCCGCGACGCTCACGGCGATCGCGGCGGGCTCCTTGGAGCGGATGCCCTCGATGCCGATCGGGGTCGACACGCGCGCGAGGTCCTCCTCGCCGACACCCGCCGCGAGCAGCTGCGACCGGAACCGCGCCCACTTCGACCGGGAGCCGATGAGTCCGATCGAACCGAGCCCGGGCGTGCGAAGGCGTGCTCGCATCGGCGCCGACGAGCGGGTGACGGATGTCGCGGAGTTCGAGCGCTCCGGCCTCGCGGCCTCGGGCCTCGACGATCCGCTCGTGCCGCCACGCTACTCGAGTTCCTACTTCGCGCACGTCTTCG
>NZ_WJSP02000046.1 GCF_009720255.1 Agromyces humi
GCCCGCTATGACAGCAGGGTGGCGATCTCGGAGTAGCCGCGGGAACGGGCGTGCTCGAGCGGCGTGACGCCCTCGCGGTCGGCGATCGCGGCATCGGCGCCGGCCTCGAGCAGCACCCGCACGACCTGCTGGTGCCGCAGGCCCCCGTCGCCGAGGATCACGGCTTCGAGCAGGGCCGTCCAGCCGAGGTCGTTCACGTGGTTGACGTCGATGCCGGTCTGCAGCACCCGCCGGAGGTACTCGACATGACCGCGCTCAGCCGCCGGGATGATCGAGATGCCGCCGAAGCGGTTGCGGATCGTGAGGTCGGGATTCGCGGCCAGCAGGACCTCCGCCATCGCGACGCTGCCCGTGACACCGGTGACGAGCCATGGCGTATCGCTGCGGTCGTCGAGTGCGTCGGGGTCGGCCCCAGCCGCGACGAGCACCTTCGCTGCCTCGACATGATCCTCCGCGGCTGCCAGCAGCAGGGCCGTGCGCAGATGGGCGTCGCGCGCTTCGAGGTCGGCGCCCGCTCGCACGGCGAGGTCGACGGTGGCGGCATCGCCGGATGCCGCGGCGGCCAAGAGGGTTCCGTCGGGGTCGGCCAGCCGGGGTGCGGGGCTCTCGGGTTCGGGGGTCTGGGTCACGGGACCTACCGCTCGCCGAGCAGCAGCCCGCGCTGCGTCGTCTCGGCGCGGATCGTGTCGATGAACTCGCCGTAGGCGCTCTTGCTCTTGGCGTAGCCGATCGCGCCGCCCTTGACCGCGCCGAGCGCGCCGTCCTGGTCGAAGCGCAGCCACGTGTTGCCGTACTGGTCGACGCCGATGTCGAACGTGAACGAGATGTGGAACTTCTTGCCCGCCATCGCCCCCAGCAGCAGGGTCTTCGTGAGGTCGCCGCGCTCGAGCTTGATGCTGCTCTGCGTCGGCTGTGTCGCCACGTAGCCGAGGGCCTGCGCGATCGCGACCACGACCGGCACGGTCTGCTGGTCGTTGCCGGAGAGGATGAGTTCGGGCACGGCGATGGACTCCTTCTGCAGGGGGACGAGACGACGATATCGCGCCGTTGTGGGACGGTCGCACGCGCTTCAACATCGCTGCATGTCGGAGCCGGAGAGCGTCGCAGTGGTCAGGTCGTTCATGCAGGCGTTCCTCGAGCAGGATCGCGCGCGAGCCGAGGCGCTCATGGCCGACGACTTCGTGTTCACCAGCCCGCAGACGGAGGGTCGACCCGCAGGCGTGAGGTCACGTGAAATCACCTCTCCCTCGAAGTAGTCGGTGCCGAAGTGCCGAAGTGCCGGGCGATTCCAGGAGGAATGCACGTTCGACACGGCGGTGCGGATGCCGCGACCCGCACGCACGAGGCGCGCGAGCCGCGGCATCCGCTCGCCGGTCAGTCGCCCTTCACGTTGACGAGCTGACGCAGCTTGTGCCGGATCCGCACCAGCGACGCGGCATCCGCCATGACCTGGTCGATGGGCTTGTAGGCCTGCGGGATCTCGTCGACGAACGCGTCGGTGTCGCGGAACTCGATGCCGGTCATCGCCTCACGCAGCTGCTCGTGCGTGAAGGTCTGCCGCGCCTTCGTCCGCGAGAACGTGCGGCCCGCGCCGTGCGGCGACGAGTTCAGGGACATCGGATGCCCCAGTCCCTCGACGACGTACGACGCGGTGCCCATCGAGCCGGGGATGAGCCCGGGTCGACCGACATCCGCCTGGATCGCCCCCTTGCGGGAGACCCACACGCGCTTGCCGAAGTGGACCTCGCTCTCGGTGAAGTTGTGGTGGCAGTTGATGCGCTCCTGCTCCTGCACCGGCGTGCCGACCCACTCGCTCACCTGGCGGATGACGCGGTCCATCATCTCCTCCCGGTTGAGCAGCGCGAAGTGCTGGGCCCACCGCAGCTCGGCGATGTACCGCGTGAACTCCGGCGTGCCCTCGACGAGGTAGGCGAGGTCGGGGTCGGGCAGGTCGATCCACCACTGCGTCGCGAGCCGCTGCGCGACCCTGATGTGGTGCTGCGCGATCTTGTTGCCCACGCCCCGGCTGCCCGAGTGCAGGAACAGCCACACCGCGTCGGTCTCGTCGAGCGACACCTCGATGAAGTGGTTGCCGCTGCCGAGGGAGCCGAGCTGCTCGCGCCAGTTGCCCGCGTACGTCGCGGGGTCGAACCCCTTCACCTCGGCGAGCTTCTCGAGCTCGGCGATGCGGGGCACGGCGGTCGCGACGATCTTGCGGTTGTGCTTGCCCGCCGAGAGCGGGATGGCGCGCTCGATCTGCTCGCGTACCTCCCGCCGGTCGGTGGGCAGGTCGGACGCCCTGAACTGCGTCTTCACGGCGATCATGCCGCATCCGATGTCGACGCCGACCGCGGCCGGGATGATCGCCCCGAGCGTCGGAATGACCGACCCCACGGTGGCGCCGAGCCCCAGGTGCGCGTCGGGCATGAGCGCGAGGTGCGGGTAGATGAACGGCATCGTCGACGAGGTGCGGGCCTGCTCGACGGTCTTCTCGTCGATCAGGCTCGCCCACGAGACGAGCCGGTTGGTGAACTTCTGCATGTTCCTTTCCTGTCTGGTGCGGTTGCGTTGCGTTGATCCGGGGGCCCGAGGGCTCCCGTCGCGCGCAGACAGGAGAACACCCCGAGCCTCGAGCGGCACGGGGTGACGAGAATCGCGAGCGGATGCCGCGGCGGCGTCAGGGTGCCGGGTCGAGAACCTGGTCGAGTTCGCGATTGAGGCTGCGCTGGTCACGCTGCCCCATCGCGGGCTCGCCGAAGGAGGGCTTGGGCGTGCGCTGCAGATACACGTCGTGCCTTCCTGTGCCGGGTTCCGGGGATACCGCGCCGAGAGCGCAGCCTTCGAACCCTAGTGGGGCGGATGCCGCGGGGTCAACGTTTCTGGCGCCCCTCGTGTCTGCCGGTCGCGGCTCAGACCGTGCCGGCCGGCGGCCAGACGCCGATGATGATCGCCATGATGACGATCGTGACGAGCTCGTGGGCGATGTTCATCACCGTCAGCGACGACGGGCGGCCCTCGAAGACGTCGTGCGTGATGAATCGCGCGGCGGTGAAGCCCGCCCACAGGATCACCCCGGTGAGCAGGGCCGCCACCAGATAGCCGCCGCCGTAGAAGTGCCACGCGATCGTCGAGGCGCCCGCGAGCACCCACGCCGTGACGAAGCTCACGAGCACCGTGACGATGAGCGGCATCACCGCGCTCGCCCCAGGACGATCCATGTCGACGTTGGCGAGCTTCGCCCACCGGGTGCCGAACACGCCCCGCGCGTACCAGATCGCTCCGACGGCCATACTCGACGCCGTCGCCAGCAGCACCGCCCAGTAGTTGATCTCGGGGACCATGACCGCCTCCTCGCTGCGGCCCAGGCCGCGCATCATCGCGCGGCGCTGCCGCCGTGGTGCGCCGTCGCTGGGCGAGAGCGTACTCCTGGCGCGGTGTCGACGGGCGGCAGCGCGCCGGACGGTGTGCTGCGCTGCCCGACAGCGGGCGGTCGCGGCATCCGCTCAGCGCTGCGCCGCGATCACTGGGCCGCGTACACCCAGGCGTCACCGCCGGAGGCGAGCTTCGCGCGGACGCGGCGGTACTCGTCGACCTCGTAGTCGTCGGCCGCGGCGAGCTGCGCGGGGGTCACCTCGAGCACGGCCCCGTCGACGCGATCGGCGGGGTCGTCGGTGCGCTCCAGGATCGGATGTTCGGCCTGGCCGCTCAACGCGACGACGTCGGGATCGGCGATGCGCAGCATCCGGAGCCGCCACCCGGCGAGCGCGTCGTCGACCGTGGGCAGCTCGGTGCCGAAAAGCTCGCGTTGCACGGCGGGCAGGCGGAGGGTGCCGTAGCTGAAGAGGCGTTCGCGTTCGGTCGCGGGCATGGATCGAGGGTAGCGGCGGCGAGGAGTCAGCCCGCTCCATCCATCTCGTCGAGCTTCTCGAGCAGCTTGGTGCAGGTGCCCCAGGTGCGCACCGTCACCTGCTGGAAGACGGGCATCGCCATGAACTTCTGGATGCGGGTCTTCGTCGCGCGCGCGGCCACTCGCGAGAAGTAGATCGCGCCCGGTCCGGCGGCCACCGAGTCGACGCCCTCGCGCAGTTCGGGCATGTCGGCGAGGGCCGCTTCGGCGGTGAGCGGGTGCTTGAGGAAGAACACGTCGCTGCGCAGCTTCGGTGACCCGTGCCCCGTCGGGGCGGCCTCGATGGTTCGGGCGAGCTCGTCACGCGACCGGATCACGACGAGCAGCGGCATCCCGAACCGTTCCTCGAGCATCTCCTCGACGTCGGCTTCGAGCTTCGAACCGCGCGTGCGACCCGTGCCACCGGGCCGGAACAGCACGTTGCCGCTCTGCAGGTACGTGCTGACGTCCCGGAATCCCGCGTCGGTGAAGCACTCGACGAGTTCGGGCATGCGAATCGGATTCCGCCCGCCGACGTTGATGCCACGCAGCAGGGCGACGTGCGGTGCGGCCATGTGCACCTGACTACCAGAGCCGAGCGGATGCCGCGAGCCGCCCGTTGCCGCGACACTGTGCGCGGAGTAGATTCCCGAGCGTCCGAGGGGTGGAATTCGGCCGAAAGGATGATCGACATGGCTGATGAAGCAAGCGGCCTCGAAGCGACGGTCGAGATCACGGAGGGCGACGCCCCTGAGATCATGCGGATCGTGGCATCCGACGGCGAAGTCGACACCTACCTGGAGAGCGCCGGCGTCCCGCCGGAGGTCTTCGGCGACGAGACGGATGCCGCGACGGGTCATTGCGCACGCGAGCGCGCCGCGCTCGGCAGTGCCCTGCTGTACGCCGTGGAGGTCGGCGAGGTGACGGACGCCTCGGAATCCGGCGGCACCATGACCCTGTCGGCGTCGGCGGTCGGCTCGCTCATGGCCTCGCTGAGCGAGGTGAGCAACGAGGGGCTGCTGCTGGCCGGATGCCTCGAGAAGGAGCATCCGGATGCCGCGGGGCGGCTGCGTGAGACGTTCGAGCTGCTCGAGCTCGACGTCGACCGCCTCCGGCGCGCGATCGACCAGCGAACGACCGGCGCCTGACGACGACCTCGAGCTCACCACCTCGACCGCGAGCAGGTCGGGCAGGCCGCCCAGCACCAGGCCGATGAAGAACGGCCGACGTACCCGCCCGGCATCTGGTCGTGGTAGACACCCCAGTTCGAGCCGTCCCACCAGCGGTAGCGATTCGAGCCCTGCTCGAGGTGCCACCCGGCGGGCGACCCGGCCCCGTATGGGTTCGGCTGGGCGGGGTTATCGGACCGGGATCACCCGACCGGCGTTCGCCGCGACCCACTCGACGAGCGGCAGCATCCGGTCCATCAGGTCGCGGCCGAGGCCGGTGAGGGAGTACTCGACGCGCGGCGGCACCTCGGGGTAGGACCGGCGTTCGACCAGCCCGTCGGCCTCGAGCGTGCGCAACGTCGACGCGAGCATCTTCTCGCTGATGCCGTCGACCTCGCGGCGGAGCTCTCCCCAGCGATGTGTCCCGTCGGTCAGCGCGAGCAGCACGAGCACGCCCCACTTGCTCATGATGTGATCGAGGACGACGCGCGTCGGGCATCCCTCGGTGAAGACTTCTCCCGAGGTCTCGCGGATCTGCGCAAGACTTACCACCATGCGGGTACCTTACTTCAAAGTGGGTACACGTCCACGGGAAGGTTGGCTCGTGGCAACCGGTTGGCCCTTCATGAACGCAATCGGAAGGACCACATCATGACCATCCTCGTCACCGCAGCCTCCGGCCAGCTCGGCCGCCTCGTCGTCGACGCACTGCTCGAACGCGGCGCCCAGCCCGCCGATCTCGTCGCGAGCGCCCGCGACACCTCGAAGCTCGCAGACGTCGCGGCACGCGGCATCCGCACCGTCGAGCTCGACTACGCCCGACCCGAGACCATCGCGGACGCCCTCGGCGGCGTCGACACCGTGCTGCTCATCTCGGGGTCGGAGCCCGGCTCGCGCCTCGCCGGCCATCGCAACGTCATCGACGCGGCGAAGGCCGCGGGCGTCGCCAAGCTCGTCTACACGAGCGCACCCCAGGCGACCACCTTCGACTACGCACTCGGCGCCGACCACAAGGCCACCGAGGAGGCGATCGCCGCGTCGGGCGTTCCCGCCGTGATCGTGCGCCACAACTGGTACACCGAGAACTACGCGGCGGATGTCGCGCGCGCGGCCTCGACCGGCACCATCGCGGCATCCGTGGCCGACGGCCGCGTGGCCAGCGCCACCCGCGCCGACTTCGCCGCCGGCGACGCGGCCGTGCTGCTCGAAGACGGACACCTCGGCCAGGTCTACGAGTTCGGCGGCGACGTGGCGTGGAACTACGCCGAGCTCGCGGCTGCCGCCTCGGAGGTCGTCGGTCATCCGGTCGAGTACGCGTCGCTGAGCACCGACGAGCACGTGGCGGCGCTCGAGTCCGTCGGGCTCGACGCCGGCACGGCCGCCTTCGTCGCGGGCATCGACGACGCGATCCGCCGCGGCGTGCTCGACGTGCCGACCGGCACCCTGTCGCGGCTCATCGGCCGCCCGACGACCCCGCTCGTCGACGGGCTGCGCGCGGCGGTGCCGGCGCGGGAGCAGTCGGCGGACCAGTCGGCAGCCTGAGCGCGGGTCGCCTGACGCGGCGGGCGGCGGTGTGGGCGACGCCCTACCGCCGCCCGCGCCGCACGCGGCATCCGCTCAGGCGCGGTTCGTCGCCCGTGCGATGCCGCGCAGCTCCTGCTGCGCGTAGCCCGACACGAGCACCGGCTCCTCCTGCAACGCCACGGCCGTGTAGTAGTGCTCGAGGCGGCCGTTCCAGGTGATGACGGCGGGCTTGTGCGTGTGCAGCGAGTCGATCGATCCGGCAGGGCCCACGTCGAGCAGCACCTCGTCGGACTTCACCCAGGCGCGCAGGTCACGGCTCGTGGCGTAGCCCTCGCGGGCGTGCCCGTCGGTGGCGAGGCCGAAGTAGAACATGACCCAGACGTCGCCGTCGCGCAGCACGCAGGGGTCGGACGCGAAGCGCTCGTCGAAGGCGCCGGGCGCGCCGGCCGAGAGCACGGGGTTCAGTGCGTACCGCTCCCAGACCTCGAGATCCCGCGACACGGCGAGGCCGGTCTGCTCGATCCACGGCGGCGGCACGACGATCGAGCCGTAGTCGTCGACGTCCTTCGCGTTGTAGAAGACGTAGAAGAGGCCGTCGTGCTCCATGAGCCACGACTTGTAGAGTCCACCCCGCTCCCAAGCCCCTGCTCCGGCATCCGTCGGCGAGAGCACCCCGCCGACGCGCTCCCACGTGCGCAGGTCGCGGCTGCGGGCGAAGCCCACCGATGCCGGTCCGGTCTCGTACCCTGCGCCCGGATAGGCGTGGAACGTGCCGTAGTACCAGCCGTCGATGCGGCGCAGCTCCCCCGGCGAGGCGAGGTCGTTGTCGCGCACGATCGAGGTGAGCGCTGCGTTGTACTCGCGCAGCGGGTCGGCGGGGTCGCGCGGGAAGACGACCTCCCCTCGCGTCCAGGTGCCGCCGTCGTTCCAGGCCAGCGCGGTCTGGTAGCCGACGCCGTCCCAGCCGACGTAGGTCATGCCCTGCCGACCGTCGACCGAGAACACGAACGGGCAGTCGACGGCGTGGCTGTCGAACGCGCCCTCGACGAACGACGGCCGGATCACGAGCCGGTCCTCGCGCAGTGGCGTGGCGACGCGGTCGGTCGGGAAGTCGAGCGGCTGCGAGGTGATGGTGTCGGTCATGTCACTTTCCTGTGCCGGCGACGAGGCCGGAGACGTAGTAGCGCTGGAGGAGGATGAACAAGATGACGCAGGGGAGCATCGTGACCGTGATGCCGGCCTGCAGCGCGCCCCAGTCGATGGTGTTGAGCGGCCCGTTCTGCGCGTTCACGAGCGCGATGGGGAGCGTGAAGCTGGGGTTGTTGTTGAGCAGCACGAGCGCGGCGAGGAACTCGTTCCACGCGGCGAGGAACGCGAACAGCGCGACCGTGACGACCCCCGGTGCCACCAGCGGCAGGATGACGCGGGGCAGCGCCGTGAACTTCGAGCAGCCGTCGAGCTCGGCGGCCTCGATGAGCTCGTCGGGCACGCTCTCGAACGAGTTGCGCATCATGTAGATCGCGAACGGCATCTGGAACGTCGCATAGATGAGCGCCAGCCCGAACAGCGAGTTCGTGAGACCGAACCACACCATCACGGTGAACAGCGACACGAGCAGCGCCGGGTACGGCACCAGCAGCATGCCGATCGTCACACCGAAGAACACGTTCTGCCCGCGGAACCGGTAGCGCGCGAGGGCGTACCCCGCGAGCACCGCGGCCACGGTGGTGATGACGACGGTCATCGACGTGACGGCCACGGAGTTCATCACGTAACCGAGCAGCGACGAGCCCGAGCTGTCGAGCTTGGCGAAGTTCTCGAGCGTGAACGCCGACGGCCACCACACCGGCGGCGAGGCGTTCGCCTCGGTGGCCGACTTGAACGCGCCGACCGTCGTCCACACGATGGGGAACGCGAACAGGGCGGCGAGCACGATGGCGATGACGATGCGCGCGGGGTTGCGCGAGCGGTCCTGCGCCTGGATCCGGGAGCGACGGATGCGTCGTGGCGACGCGGCGGCCGTCGGTGTGAGCGTCTGGGCGGTCATGGCTTCGCCTTCCTTCCGCGCTGGAGCTGCACCTGGGCGATCGAGATGATCGCCATGATGAGCACCACGACGACCGCGACCGCGGCGGCGTAGCCGCGGTTCAGCGCGACGAACGCGGCGTTGTAGAGGTAGTAGACGACGGTGACGGTCGAGCCGTCGGGGCCGCCCTTGGTCATCGTGTAGAACTGGTCGAACGCGAGGAACGTGGTCGTCACGGTGAGCAGGATGACGAGCGAGAGCGGCTTCACGATGAGCGGCAGCGTGATGCGGGTGAGCGTCGTCCATGCCCTCGCGCCGTCGAGCTTGGCCGCCTCGTACACCTCGGGTGGGATCGAGTCCATGCCGGTGATCAGCACGAGCATCGCGAGGCCGACGGTCTTCCAGATCGTCATCACCACGACGACGGCGAGCGTCGTGGTGGGCTCGGCGAACCAGTCGGTGCCGCCCGGAGCGAGGCCGAGCTTCGCGAACAGGTCGGGCAGCACGCCGGTGCGGGCGTTGGCCATCGAGAGCCAGAGCAGGCCGGCCGGCGCGAAGCCGATGGTGACCGGCGCGAACAGCAGGGCCCGCACGGCCGTGCGGCCCGCGAACTTCGGCCGCACGAGCAGCGCGAGGCCGAGCGAGAGCAGGATGCCGAGCACCGAGGCGACCACCGTGTAGCTGACGGTGAACAGCACCGCCTCGCCGAATTTCGGGTCGGAGAGCACCCCGGTGTAGTTGTCGAGTCCAACCGGCGCCGGCATGCCGAACGTCGGCCAGTCGAAGAACGACATCCAGATCGTCAGGCCGAACGGCAGTACGAAGAACAGTGCGATGAGGATGGCCGCGGGGGCGGCGAGCGCCCACCCCTGGAGGCCTTCGCTGCGACGACGGCGTGACCGCCCCGAGCGTGCGACCGATGGGGCCGATCCGCCAGGCGTGGCGCGCGTCGCCGCCGGGTCGGGCGGGCTGAGGACTGCGGTGTGGGACATGGTGGTTCCGTTCCGAGAGTCGGGGGTCCCGGACGCCGGCGTGCCGGCGCCGGGACCCGCCGGGCTACTGCGTGATGGCGTCGGCCGCTTTCTGGGCCTGCTTGGTGGCCTCGGCCGGGTCCGCCCCGTTGAAGACGACGGACTGGAACATCTCGAGGAACGGCCCCTGGGCGCTGGCCACGACCTCGTTGTAGAAGGGAGACACGTAGGTCTGGCCCTGCTTCACGAGTTCTGCCGGCACGCTGAACTGCTCGCCGAGGGACTCGGGCGTCGTGACATCCGTGCGCGGCGGCAGGGCCGGCAGGTTGTAGTAGACGTCCTCGGAGGTCTCGGGCGAGGTCAGCCACTGGATGAAGTCCCACGCCTCGGCCGGGTGCTTCGTCGTCTTGGTGATCGCCGCGACGTCGCCGCCCGAGAAGGTGGCGAACTGGCCGTCCTCCGCCCCGGGGATCGGCGCGAGGCCGAACTCGAACGTCGGGTCGGTGCCGAGCGTCGCCGTGTTCACTCCGTTGCCGCCCGCGAAGTCGATGCCGACCTTGCCCGAGGCGAACACCGAGAAGAAGCCGTCGCCCGTGTCGGTCTTCGACGTGTCGGGAAGGTCGCCGTTCTCGTAGAGCTGCTGCATGAACGCGAGCGCGTCCTGCGTGGCCTGGTTGTCGAAGTCGAACGATCCGTCCTCCTTCACGACCTCGGCGCCCTGCGCCCAGATTGTGGGGGTGAAGTCGTAGGCGAGGCATCCGGTGCAGCCGCCCGAGATGTAGAAGCCCTGGTTGCCGTCGCCGAGCGCGGTGATCGCGTCGGCCGCCTCGAGGATGCCGTCCCACGTCGTCGGCGGGTTCTCGGGATCGAGGCCGGCCTGGCGGAACAGGTCCTTGTTGTACACGTAGAGCGAGGTGTCGGCGACGTAGGGCACGCCGTAGACGCGGCCGTCGGCGGTCGACGCCTGCACGTGGGCGGGCGCCAGGTTGTCGAGAGCGCCCGAGTCATCGAGCAGGTCGGTGAGGTCGAGCGCGGCGCCCGACTGCACGATCTGCGGCATGAAGACGAGGTCGGCGGCGAGGATGTCGGGCAGCGACCCCGACTGCGAGGCGGCGGCGAACTTCGTCACGTACTGGTCGGCCGGCACGTGCGTGATCTCGACCTGGTTGTCGTGGGTGGCGTTGTACTGCTCGACGACGGCGTCGGTCACGGCCTCGTTGCCGGGGCGCACCCACAGCGTCAGCGTCGCGCCCGAGTCCTCGGCGGTGAGGTTCTCGGCTGCGGCTGCGTTGCCGGATGCCCCGGTTCCGCAGCCGGTGAGGAGGAGGGAGGTGATCGCGGCACCGACCGCGAGCGCGGCGGCCGTCGACCGGTTCGGTCGTTTCATGGGGAACTCCGTTGTCAGTGATGAACGAGCCCGCCTGCAGCGGGTGCGGAACCGGATCGGCAAATTCCGCAAAGGGTTGCGGTTTCCGACCATAACGTTTCAATACTGATTCCGCAATCCCCGAGATGATGCCGATCGTGTCGGTTGCCGCGGTGGAAAAGTTTCCGTCGGGGCCGGTAGAGTGCTCCTGTGACCACCCAAGACGCGAATTCCCGACGCCGAGTGACCGCCGGCGACGTCGCCGCGCGCGCCGGCGTCTCCATCTCGACCGTGTCGAAGGCGCTCTCCGGCAAGGGGGCGGTGCGCTACGAGACGAAGCAGCGCATCCTCGCCGCCGCGCGGGAATTGAACTTCCAGACGAACCAGGTCGCCGCGAGCCTCTTCACCGGCAAGACGAACACCATCGGCGTCATCACGAGCGATCGCTTCGGCCGCCTCACGGTGCCGGTGCTGCTCGGGGCCATCGAAGCGCTCGCCGAGCACGAGATCGCCCTCGTGCTCTGCGACGGGCGGGGCGACCCGATCCGGGAGCAGTACTTCGTCGACTCGTTCCTCCGGCGCCGCGTCGACGGCATTCTCGTGACCGGCGCGGGCGGGTTCTCCCGCGACAGCCTGCGACCCGACCTGCCGGTCCCGGTCGTCTACGCCATGGCGTGGTCGCGCGACGACCGCGACACGTCGGTCGTGCCCGACGACGGCGAGGGCGCGCGGACCGCCGCGCGCCACATGCTCTCCACCGGGCGCGAGCAGCTGGTCTTCATCTCCGGACCGCAGCGCGATGACGCCTCGCGGGTGCGGCTCGCGGCGACCGAGGAAGTGCTGGCCGGTCGCGACCTGCGACTCGTGCACGAGCCGCTCTTCGGCGACTGGACCGAGCGTTGGGGTCGGCAGGCGATCAAGCAGGTGCTGCTCTCGGGTGTCGCGTTCGACGGCGTCATCTGCGCGAGCGACCAGATCGCCCGCGGGGTCACCGAGGCGCTCCGCGAGGCCGACGTCGACGTGCCCGGCGCCGTCGGCGTCATCGGCTTCGACAACTGGGACGTCATGGTCGAGGCGAGCCGCCCTCCGCTCTCGACGATCGACATGAGCCTCCACGAGGTGGGCAGCGCGGCCGCCGAGGCACTCATCGCCGCCATCGACACCGGCGAGCTCGAGCCCGGCATCCGGCGCATCGACTGCCAGCTGGTGCCGCGGGAGTCCACCTCCGTCGCCTGACGCGCGCACCCCGCACCGCACCGCACCGCACTCCGACGCCGTCCCGGGCCAGCCCTGGGGCGGCGTCGTCGTCTGCGGCCCGATCTCTGTGGTTTCTGCGTTCGACGGAAAGTTCATGGAAAAGATTGACAGAAACCGCAACGGCTTGCCATAGTGCTCATGACCCGGCCTCGAAGCGGAGATCCCGCGAGGGCACGGGCATCCGGATGCCGCTGGCGACCGGTGCGGCGAGCACGAAGGTGTGCGGCGCATCGTCGACGGCGAGCATCCGTCGGACCGCCCCGGTCGCGCACGCCGGCGTGTACCCGCCTTGGCGTGGTCCGTTCCATCACACCCGTTCACCACCGCCCACGATCGGCGTCGCTCGGCGACGCCCCCGGGCGGCGACTGAGGAGCACGGCACATGACACCGTCCCGTTCACCCCGATCCGCGCGCCGACGGCGCGCCCTGACCACGGCGATCGCCGCCGCCGGGATCGCGGCATCCATCGGCGCCGGAGGGCTGGCGCCGGCCTTCGGGGAACCCGCCGCCGCCGCGTCGGGACCCGCACCGACGCGCGACATCTCGAACGACCCGGCGGCGAAGAGGCTGACCCTCACCGATGGCGGCCTCCGCATGGTCGTGGCCTACGGTGGCGGCGCCGCGATCACCTCGTTCACGCTCGACGGCACCGAACTGCTGGCCGACGGAATCTCGAGCACCGTCCAGCTCGCGGCATCCGGAACCGAGCTCGACAGCCGCACGCTCGCGGCCGACCCCTCCGTGAAGGTGCACGGCAAGGGCGTCGACGTCGCGTTCCACATGCAGTCCGACGAGGTCGTGATCGACGAGACGTGGTCGTTCGACCTCGGCCTCGACGGCATCGACCTCGAGGTCGCGCGCGAGTACGACTGGGCCGAGGGCGCGACGCCCGAGATCACGCACAACGGCCAGCTCGAGATCGGGTGGGCGCGAGTCTGGGACAACATCCGCCGCCCTGCCGACGGCGGCAACCTGCCCATCGGCAACGCGTACACCGGCCACGACGGGTTCTTCCTGAACCAGCCCAACGATCGCTACGGCGTCGAGCAGGGCCAGTTCGTGCTGCTCCGGAACGAGGGTCGGCAGGCCCTCGCGGTCGATGCCACGAGCGATCGGCGGCTCGCCACGGAGTTCGCGTACAGCGAGGGACGCCTCGCACAAGAGACGCAGGTGAGCGCCGAGGACGGCTGGGACTACGTCCTCGGCACCAAGGAGAGTGGCTTCGTCTACAGCGGGCACACCGGCAACGGTGTCGACACGCTGATCTACGAGCCGGTGACCACCGCCGCTGCCCAGCGCGACGTCGTCGACTTCTCGTTCTCGGCCGCCGACTACGACACCTATTACGACCTCGGCGAGGTCAACGGCGTCGCAGACCCGGCCGCGCTCACCTCGCTGCTCAACGACTTCGGCCGCTCGGGCGTCGTCGACACCGGGTACGGCATGTCGACCGTTGGCCTGCGGTACCTCGGCACCGGACCGTACGACCTGGCCCTGTCGAACCCGACCGTGTTCGGCTACTTCGACCCGGCGATGACGCAGTCGCAGCAGAACCTGCTCACCTACTTCAGCGAGTATGCGCAGGGGTCGAACGGCCACATGTACGGCCGCACCTACCGCCGGACGAACCCGTGGGGCGACAACTCGCTCGCCGACTCCGACCCCGCCTACGCCGCGGCTGCTGCCGAGCTCTACGAGTACACCGGCGATGAGGAGTGGCTGGGTTCGATCAGGGACTCGGTGCGCCGGTCGATCGACTTCATGCTGCAGCAGCGCTACGACGCGGCATCCGGGCTGTTCAAGAACGACATCGAGGACTGCACCTCCAAGAAGTCGCTGCGCGAATGGAACGACGCCTTCTACGTGCACGGTCGCAGCGGTTACGTGAACGAGCTGATGTACCGGGCGCTCGATCTCTGGAGCGCCATCGAACGCGACGTGTACGGCGACACCGGGCGCGCCGACTCGTACGCCGCCACGGCCGCCCAGCTCAAGGAGCAGTTCAACAAGGACACCGCCGATGGCGGGCTCTGGGACCCGAAGATGGGCATGTTCGCCTACTGGCTGTGCCCCGACGGCACGCCGCAGGCGTCGGTGAAGCACACGCAGCTCAACCTCCAGGCCGTCGCGTTCGGCATGGTCGACCTCGACCGCGGCCGCGCGATCCTCGACGGACTCGACGTGGAGATGCAGAAGAACCGGCTCCCGATGATTCCGCAGAACTTCTACCCGATCCTGCCGAACACCGAGGAGTGGAGCGGCGACCACTTCCAGTCGGGCCTCGAGGACGGCCCGATCTACCCCTTCATGACCGAGATGTACATGCGGGCGGCCAACGTCGTCGGCGAGCGTCAGCGGTCACTGACCTACCTCGACAACACCCTCGCGCGGTACACGGAGGACGGCTTCAACGGCTGGAGCTTCCTCGACTGGTCACTGAAGAAGCGGCTCGGTGAGGCCTGGTTCCCGACGAACGCGAACGCCGCCGGCGGCGTGTACACGTCGATGCTCGGCATCCGCCCGACCGCCGACGGCGTGACGATCGCACCGAACTTCCCTGCGGCCATGAACGGCAGCTCGGTGACGAAGACGATCCACGACTCGGACACCCTGACCGTCACGTACCACTCGGTACTCGACCAGACCGTGCGGTATCGCACGGAGGACGAGGACCAGCACGTGACGCTGCAGTGGTCGGGCCAGGAACCCGGCGCGAGCTACACCGTCCGCGTCGGCAACGCCACCCACGAGGTGGCCGCCGACGACCAGGGGGTCGTGCGCTACCAGCTCGAGAGCTCGTCGGCCGAACGGCGCGTGACGCTCATCGACGGCGACGCCGACGGCTTCGTGCTCGACTCGGAGGTGCCCGCCGACCTCGCGCTCAACGCACCGGTGACGGTGAGCAGCTCGGGGCTCGCGAACGACCGCTTCTCGGCTCCGTTCGCGACCGACGGCGCCCGCTTCAGCACCGACCCGTCGTCGGGCTGGTCGAGCGACTCGCAACTGGGCGCGAACCACGCCGAGTGGATCTCACTCGACCTCGGCACGACGACCTCGGTCGGCCGGGTCGACCTGCTGCCGCGCAATTACGACGGCCGCGACATCGGCAAGGGGTTCCCCGTCGACTTCACGATCGAGACCTCGACCGACGGCGTCACGTGGGCGCCCGCGGCATCCGAGACCGGCTACGCGCAGCCGACGACATTCGATGTGCCGTCGTTCACCTTCGACCCGCGCGACGCTCGCTACGTGCGCGTGACGGGAACGTCGCTCCGGCAGACGGACGGCGGGTATCGGATGCAACTCGCCGAGATCGAGGTGTTCGCGCCGGCCGGGTAGGTCTAGCGAGCGCACGGCCGTGGGGGGCCGGCGGGGTCGGTGGCGTGAGCTGCCGGCCCCGCTGCCGCATGCGACGGCCTCAGTGGTCGGCGAGCAGCTCCCGCGCCTGCCGGTACCGCTCGCCGAGCACCACCTGCGTGTCGTAGTCGAGGCGGCGCATGCGCCAGGGGGCGGCATTGTCGTCGATCGCCGCGAGCTTCACGCGGCGCGCGACCGGGTGGCGGCGGATGCGGGCGTGGAACTCGTCGTCGGCGACATCCGGCGTGCGCGTGAGCAGGTGCACGACCTCGACGATCTCGGGCAGGACGCCCGCCTCGAGGAGCTCCTGGGCCGTCACGACCGTGCCCTCGAGCACCTCGTGCAGCCACGCGGATGCCGCGGCGATCGGGTCGCCGACCGGGTCGAAGCGCTCGGCGACGCGGCCGGGGTGGTCGATGTAGGCGGCGCCGACCCGGTCGACCTGACCGCGGTGCGCGACGAACGCGATGCCCTTCGCGAGCGACACCTGCGCGACGGCGTCGAGCATCGGCTGTGCGACGGTGTCGAGCGTCGGCTGCGATTCGTCGCCGGCGGTCGGGGCGGATGCCTCGGCTGCGACCTGCTCGTACGTCGTCGTGGATCCCATCATCACGGCCTCGAACTCCTCAATCGTCCAGTCGGGCAGGTCGCCCGCGTCGTCGTCGTCATCGTCGTCATCGGTGGTCGTCGCGGTCTCGGTCTCGGTCGTCATCGTTTCGGTCGCGGGATGCGGGGGCGGAGCGGCATCCGTCAGCGGCAGTTCAGCCGGCGGCGCGGCAACCGGCTCGAACGGTGTCTCAGCGACGGGCGCAACCGGCTCTGCCGGTTGCGCGAGGTCCGGGGCATCCGTCTCATCGGGTTGCGTGCGGCGCGCCTCGACCGGCTCTGAGGAATGCACGAGGTCCGAGGCATCCGACTCATCCGCGTACGTGAGGCGCGCCTCACTCGGCACATCGGGCGGCTCGATCTCGAGCAGCGGGTCGCGGCCGCGCACCGAGCGCACGAAGCGCAACTCGGCCTCGAGCTCGCCCATCTCGCGGTCGTCGAGCTCGAGCATCGAACGTGCGCCGCTCTCGCGGAGGAGGTCGAAGTAGTCCTCCTCGACCTCGGTCAGGCGCCGACCGTCGGCGGTCGTGAAGTAGCGGCGACGCCCCGCATCGGAGACGGCGACGATCACCTCGACGAACTCGCCGTCGGGCTCCATGCAGCAGAGGTAATAGCGCTGGATGTCGGCGCGGCCGGCATCGGCTGCCGCAGCGGCGCCCGCCCGGGCAGGCTCGGCGCGCGCCGCCTCAGGCT
>NZ_WJSP02000460.1 GCF_009720255.1 Agromyces humi
CCATCGCCGAGACCGGCACGGTGTTCGTCTCCGGGTCGAGCGGCGCTGAGAGCAACGACTGGGCGACCATCGCCTACGACGGCACCACCGGCGAGGAGCTCTGGACGACCCGCTCCGACGGCGAGGCGAACTCCTCGGGCTTCTTCGCCATCATCGTCGACCACTGCTTGTCGAAGTCGATGAGGTTCTGCGCGACCACCTGCCGTTCGGCCGAGTACGTGGCGAGCAGGCTCTCGGGGGCGCGCCCCTCGAGCACGTGGCCGAGCTTCCAGCCGAGGTTCCACCCGTCCTGGATGGAGACGTTCATGCCCTGTCCGGCCTTGGCGCTGTGGGTGTGGCAGGCGTCGCCGGCGATGAAGACGCGCGGGGTCCGCGAGCCGGCGGCCTCCGTGGGCACGTCGTCGAACCGGTCGGTGAGGCGGTGCCCGACCTCGTAGACGCTGTGCCACGCCACGTGCCGCACGTCGAGCGTGTAGGGGTGCAGGATCTCGTTCGCCCGGGCGATGACCTGCTCGATCGTGGTCTGGCGCACGTGGTGGTGGTCGTCGACGGGGACCTCGCCGAGGTCGACGTACATGCGGAAGAGGTAGCCCCCCTCGCGCGGGATGAGCAGGATGGAGCCCGCCTCCGACTGGATGGAGCACTTCGTGCGGATGTCGGGGAAGTCGGTCACGGCGAGCACGTCCATGACGCCCCACGCGTGGTTGGCCTGGTCGCCGGCCATGTGGCATCCGATCGCCGCGCGAACCCGGCTGCGGGCGCCGTCGGCACCCATCACGTACTTCGCCCGCACCGTGCGCCGCTCGCCCTCGTGCTCCCCCGCGGTGCGGCGGAGCGTCACCGTGACGGGGTGGTCGCCGTCCGGTTCACCGCCCTGTTCGGCGTCGGTCACCTCGAGGCCCTCGAACTCGTAGCCGAAGTCGGGGGTCAGGCGCGTCGGCGCGTTGGCGGCGAACTCGGCGAAGTAGTCGAGCACGCGGGCCTGGTTGACGAGCAGGTGCGGGAACTCGCTGACGCCGGCCGGGTCGTCGGGCGTGCGCTTGGCCCGCACGATGCGCGACGGGTCGGCGGGGTCGGGCTTCCAGAACACCATCTCGGTCTGCCAGTACGCCTCGGCGACGATGCGCTCGGCGAACCCGAACGCCTGGAAGGTCTCGACGCTGCGGGCCTGGACGCCGTCGGCCTGGCCGATCTCGAGCCGGCCGGGGCGCCGGTCGACGATGCGGGTCGTGACGTTCGGGAACATCGCGAGCTGGGCGGCGGCGATCATACCCGCCGGACCGGCGCCGACGATGAGCACGTCGACCTCGTCGGGCAGCTCGGCGGGCCGGTCGAGACCGACGCCCGCAGCGGGCAGGACCCGCGGGTCGCCCGACACGTAGCCGTGGTGGTGGAACTGCACGGGTTCTCCTCACATCATCGTGCGGTGGCAGCGCTCGTGTTCGATAGTCGAACACGTAATTCACATATCGCGCGTACCCGATGGTAGGCGGGCCGCCCCCGGGTGGCAAGCCGACTGCGGCGTCCTGCGAGCCGTGCGTCGCGCGGTGCACCGGAGCCGGCGTCGAGGCCGCCGGCCGCATACACTGCTGCGGTGATCCGACCCGAGCGGCCCGACGACGCCGATGCCATCCACGACCTCACCGTCATCGCCTTCGACCCGATGCCCTTCAGCGACGGCACCGAGGCGCCCATCGTCCGCGCCCTGCGGGCCGCGGGCGACCTCACGGTCTCGCTCGTCGACGAGGAGGACGGCGAGATCATCGGCCACGTCGCGTTCTCACCGGTCACCATCGACGGGGCGGATGTCGGGTGGTTCGGCCTCGGCCCCATCTCGGTGCGCCCCGACCACCAGCGCCGGGGCGTCGGCAGCCGGCTCGTCGCGGCCGGCCTCGACGAGCTCCGGGCGCGGGGGGCGCGCGGCTGCGCGCTCATCGGCAACCCCGCGGTCTACGGCCCGATGGGGTTCGTCGGCGACGACGCCCTCACGTACCGCGGGCTCGGCGACGGGCTCGTGCAGCGCGTCGTGCTCGAGGGCGAGCCGGTGGACGGCGAACTGCGGTTCGCCGACGCGTTCGAGGCGTACGAGGACGCCCACGAGTAGCAGCGAGTGACCGTCTCAGGGCACGATGAGGCCGAGCGACACGGTGCCCGCCGAGCTGAGGCGCGCGACCGCGAGCCCGTACCCGTCGGGGCCGTACTCCACGCTGAGCCCGTCGAGCGGGAAGATCCCCTGGCTCGTGCAGTCCCGCCGGAACGGCCCGGTCGGGAACGCGAGCACGAGGCAGACGTCGGCGCCGTCGAACGCGCGCACGACGAAGGCCGACGGACCGTCGGTGCGCGCCGCGACCAGCCGCACCGAATCGGGGTCGACCGAGTCGTCGATCGCCGCGATGCGAGCGGCCTCGGCGGCGACCGGCAGGCGGTCGAACAGCTGCGGGATCCTCGTCTCGTCGAGGGGCACCCCGGGCTCGGGGGTCGACACGATCCCGAAGCGCGACGACGAGCTCGACGTCGATGGCACCCGCTGCGCGGTCGACCATCCGAGCACCCCTCCCACGAGCAGGCCGACGGTTGCCGCGGCGGCGGTCCAGCGCACGAGTCGGCGTCGCGCGGCCG
>NZ_WJSP02000461.1 GCF_009720255.1 Agromyces humi
CCCCGCAGCGCCGGCCGACCTCGCTGCCAAGAACGTGGCCGAACTGCGGCAGCTCGCGCGCGCGCGCGGCGTGGCCGGCTACTCCAGGTTCACGAAGGCGCAACTGGTCGTTTCCCTCGGCGGCTGAAGCTGGGACCCCGGGCGCGGCCGCGAGGGGACGCGCCCGGCATCCGTCTCGAGCAGGAGGGCACGTGACCGCTGACGCCGCTGGAGTCCTCGATCGCTCGACCTTCGCGCCACCCGCGCGAACCCTGATCGACGTGCTGCGGGAGACGACGCATCGGCATCCCGACGCCTCGGCGCTCGAGGACGCCGACGGAGCCCTCAGCTACCGGGAGCTCATGGCCCGCGTGGTGCGCACGGCGGCGCGGCTGCACGGCGCAGGCGTCCGCCGCGGTGACCGGGTCGGCATCCGGATGCCGTCGGGGTCGCGCGAGCTCTACATCGCGATCCTCGGGGCGATGGCGGCGGGTGCGGCGTATGTGCCGGTCGACGCCGACGATCCCGAGGAGCGCGCCCGGCTCGTGTTCAGCGAGGCCGCCGCGCGAGGCGTGGTGACCGGTCGCGGCGTGTTCGTCAGCGCATTCCGCGACGAGGCTGAAGCGCATGAGGCGCCGGATGCCGCGCCGCCGGGGCTCTTCGAAGGCGCCCCGCCGCACTCCAGCACGCACGTGATGCCGATCGCGTCGCCGCCCGAGCTCGACGATGACGCGTGGATCATCTTCACCTCGGGGTCGACGGGGACGCCGAAGGGCGTCGCCGTGACCCACCGCTCCGCGGCGGCCTTCGTCGATGCGGAGGCCCGGCTGTTCCTGCAGCCCGCCCCGATCGGACCCGGCGATCGCGTGCTCGCCGGCCTGTCGGTCGCGTTCGATGCCTCGTGCGAGGAGATGTGGCTGGCCTGGCGTCACGGCGCCTGCCTCGTCCCGGCGCCCCGGAGCCTCGTGCGCAGCGGCATGGACCTCGGCCCGTGGATGGTCGCCCACGGCATCACGGTCGTGTCGACCGTGCCGACCCTCGCCGCGCTGTGGCCCGCCGAGGCGATCGAGAACGTGCGCCTCCTGATCTTCGGCGGCGAGGCCGTGCCGCCCGAACTCGCCGCACGGCTGGTCTCGCCCGATCGCGAGGTGTGGAACACCTACGGCCCGACCGAGGCGACCGTGGTCGCGTGCGCCGCCCTCCTCGACGGGGTCGGACCGGTGCGCATCGGCCTGCCGCTCGACGGGTGGGCGCTCGCCGTGGTGGACGGCAAGGGGCGGCCCGTCGGCGACGGCGAGGTCGGCGAGCTCATCATCGGCGGGGTCGGGCTGGCGCGCTACCTCGACCCCGAGAAGGACGCGGCGAAGTACTCGGCCATGCCGACCCTGGGCTGGGACCGCGCGTACCGGTCGGGCGACCTCGTGACGTTCGACGCCCACGGCCTGCTCTTCCAGGGGCGCGCCGACGACCAGGTCAAGGTCGGGGGCCGCCGCATCGAGCTCGGCGAGATCGAGTCGGCACTGCAGGCGCTGCCCGGCGTCTCGGGCGCGGCGGCGGCGGTGCGTCGCACGGAGGCGGGCAACCAGGTGCTCGTCGGCTATCTTGCCGTGACCCACGGGTTCGACGCCGCAGCGGCCCGGGCGCGGCTCATCGAGGAGCTCCCGGCGGCCCTCGTCCCGCTCCTCGCCGTCGTCGACGACCTTCCGACGCGCACGTCGGGCAAGGTCGACCGCGCCGCACTGCCGTGGCCGCTCCCCGGTGTCGAGCCGGCTGCCGCGGGGCTCGAGGCATCCGCCGCCTGGCTCGCCGAACAGTGGCAGTCGGTCCTCGGCGTGCCCGTCTCCGACGCCGACGCGAGCTTCTTCGACCTCGGCGGCGGATCGCTCGCCGCGGCCCAGCTCGTCAGCCGGATCCGCACGCGCGACCCCGACTTCACCGTGGCGGACGTTTACGACCATCCGCGGCTCGGTGCGATGGCCGACGAGGTCGACGCGCGCGCTCCCGAGCGGGACGACGGTGCGGGGTCGTTCCGCCAGCCGGTGCCGACGCCGCGGGGCACGCAGTGGCTGCAGACCCTCGTGGGCGTGCCGCTGTTCATCCTGAGCGGGGCGCGCTGGCTGCTGTACCTCCTCACGGCGACGGCGATCCTCGACGCGATCAGCCCCGACTACGGGGCCCTGCCCACGGTGCCGCTGTGGCTCCTGCTCCTCGGCCTGGCCGTCTTCGCCACGCCGTTCGGGCGCATGGGCATCGCCGTGGCCTGCGCGCGGCTCCTGCTCGCCGGACTCGAGCCCGGCGACTACCCGCGGGGCGGCTCCGTGCATCTGCGCATGTGGCTCGCCGACCAGATCGCCCACCAGGTCGACGCCGTCGGGCTCTCGGGTGCGCCATGGGTGACGAACTACGCGCGGGCGCTCGGCGCCCGCATCGGCCGGGACGTCGACCTGCACACGCTGCCGCCGGTCACGGGCATGCTCACGATCGGCGACGGTGCGGCCGTGGAGCCCGAGGTCGATCTCGCCGGCACCTGGATCGACGGCGACGTGGTGCGCACTCCGCTACGCCGGGTGGTCCACCTGCTACCGTCGCGAGGCCGGAAGCCACGGCAAGGACACCCGCGGCATCATCCGCGTGCACCA
>NZ_WJSP02000462.1 GCF_009720255.1 Agromyces humi
CTGATCTTCCGCATCCAGACCACGTTCCTGCACGCGCTGCGCACCTACTGGGTCGAGCACGACTTCATCGAGATCCACACCCCCAAGCTCATGGCCTCGGCATCCGAGTCGCGCGCCGAGCTGTTCGGCAGCCCGATCGACCACGTCCTCGCGACGCCCGGCTGGCAGGTCGATGCGTTCCGGGTCATCGGCGAGGTCGACGGCTCCGGCAGCGACCACCGCCCCGTCGTGGCGACGCTCTCACCCGCCTCGTGAGCGGTGCGAGAATGGACGACATGGCCAACACGAGCGACACCAGCACCACGACCGCGCCCCCCGCCTCCGAGGAGTCCGGCCGCAACGCGAATCGCTCGACGACGCCGGGCTCCGAGGGCTTCAAGGAGTTCATCGGCAGCGGCTGGGCCGACCGCGACGAGACGCTGCCGCCCGCCCGTGAGCAGGCCGCGTTCGCCGCCGCGCGACGGGCGACCGTCTCGGCCGCGTTCACCGGCGTGCGGCTCATCGTGCCCGCCGGCGACATGAAGCAGCGGGCCAACGACACCGACTACCCGTACCGGGCGCACTCGGCCTTCGCACACCTCACCGGCTGGGGCTCCGACTCCGAGCCCGGTGCGGTGCTCGTCTTCGAGCCGAACGGCGACGGCCACACCGCCACGGTCTACTTCCGCGAGCGCGCGGGACGCGACTCCGAGGAGTTCTACGCGAACCCCGCCATCGGCGAGTTCTGGATCGGCCCGCGCCCCTCGCTCGCGCACGTCGCCGCCGACCTCGCGCTGGAGACCCGGGGGCTCGAGGACTTCGATCGCGTGCTCGCCGCAGTCGACACGTCGACCCTCGTGCTGCGTGAGGCCGACGCGGCCATCACCGAGCGCATCGACCACGCCCGCATCCGCTTCGCCGCAGAGGAGGCGCTCTCGACCAACGCCTCCGACGCCCCGTTCTCGATCGAGGTGAACGGCGACCACGATCCCGACGCAGAGCTCGCCAGGGTGCTCTCCGAGCTGCGCCTCGTGAAGGACGAGTTCGAGGTCGCCGAGATGCGTGCCGCGATCGACGCCACGCAGCGCGGCTTCACCGAGGTGCTCGAGGAGCTCCCGCGCATCACGGCCGAGGTGCGCGGCGAGCGGGTCATCGAGGGCGTGTTCGCCACCCGCGCCCGCCTCGACGGCAACGACGTCGGGTACGGCTCGATCGCCGCGGCCGGACCGCACGCCACCATCCTGCACTGGACCCGCAACGACGGCCCCGTCGTGCCCGGCGACCTGGTGCTCCTCGACGCGGGCGTCGAGCGCGACACCTACTACACGGCCGACATCACGCGCACCTTCCCCGTGAACGGCACGTTCTCGGCCGTGCAGCGCCAGGTGTACGAGGCCGTGCTCGAGGCAGCGGATGCCGCGTTCGCGGTCGTTCGCCCCGGTGCGATCTTCCGCGAGGTGCACACCGCCGCGATGGAGGTCATCGCCCGGAAGACGGCCGAGTGGGGGTTCCTCCCGGTCTCGGCCGAGGAGTCGCTGCAGCCCGAGAACCAGTTCCACCGCCGGTACATGGTGCACGGCACGAGCCACCACCTGGGCCTCGACGTGCACGACTGCGCGCAGGCTCGGCGGTCCATGTACATGGACGGCGTGCTCGAAGCCGGCATGGTCTTCACGATCGAGCCGGGCCTCTACTTCCAGTCCGACGACCTCACGGTGCCCGCCGAGTTCCGTGGCATCGGAGTGCGCATCGAGGACGACATCCTCGTCACGGCCGACGGCGCCGAGAACCTCTCGGCGGGCATCCCGCGCACGGCCGACGAGGTCGAGGCGTGGGTGCGCGGCGGGCTGTGACCCGATACGTACGAGAACGCTCGGAGGGGTCACGGATCCACGATCTCGGAGACGCTCAACGAGATCTGGTAGCGCTCAGCCCGCCGTCGTCGTGCGCCGCACGGCCCTGCGCGCCCGCCACCACGACCAGAAGCGGGCGAGCTGGCGCTTCGTGAAGGCCGCGAGGCGCTTCGCCCAGGCGAACTCCGTGCCGAGGACGGCCAGGCCGAGGAACACCACGAGCCAACCGGGACCCGGCAACGGCACGAGCAGCAGGCCGCCGACGGCGATCACCCCGCCGAGCGCGCCGACGAACACGCGATAGGCGCGTCGCAGCACCGGACGACGATCGATGCCCCGACGGATGCCGCGGAGCATCCGCCGGATCGGCCGGTCGGGTCGCTCGCCCTCGGCGACGTCGTGCTCGAGATCCTGCAGGGTCATGAGGACACGATATATCGCGATTCTGGGCGGTGCCCGAGCCGGTGGCGGCGATCGTCGGGCCCCACTGGCCTGAGCGCACCCGACTTCAGCGCACTGGCCGAGGAGGTCTCGAGCCAGGACCTCGGGAGCTTCTTCGAGACCTGGCTGTACACGCCCGATAAGCCGACCGAGTGGTGGTCGCTCAGCGCTCCGACGGCGACGAGTCGGTCTCCTCGCCGGCGGCGTGCGACGTGGGCGCCGACGCCTTCGGTGGCGTTTGGATCACAGGTGGCGAAGACCGAAATGTTGCCGCCTGCGCCGTTCGGAATGCCGGGGAGATCCCTGATCGTGGTGGCTGTGAGCTTCGCCGAATACGTCA
>NZ_WJSP02000463.1 GCF_009720255.1 Agromyces humi
GGCGGTCTCGGTCCGCCCGTTCGCGTCGGGCCTGCGCGTCGGCCTGCTTCTCGCGGTCGAGGGCCTGCTTGATCGCGTCGCGCTCCCGTTTGCGGGCGTCGCGCAGCGCCTTCTCGGCCTCGCGCCTCGCCTTCGCGGCCTCGCGCACGTGCTTGTCGCGGGGGAGCGCCACCTCGGGCGCCGGCGCGGCGGGCCGGATCGGCGCGATCCCGGCCTCGACCTGTCCCACGTGGAACTGGATGCCGTCGAGGATGCGCTGCAGGCCGAATTCGAAGTCCTCGTCGCCCTCGACGGCTCCCGAGCCCGGCTCGGCGATGTAGCCGCCCGCGAGGAGGAGCGGCTGGAGGTATGGGAACCGTTCGGGGGTGACGAGTTCCACGAGCGCGCCGAATGCCCGCTCGCCCGACACCTCGGCGGGATCGGAGGCCGCCGCCGCGGCGACCAGGTCGCGCTCCTGGGCGCTCGTCGCTCGGGCGTAGCTGGTGAGCAGCAGCAGGGCCGACATCTTCTCACCGTCGCTGAGCGGCAGGTCGCGCGCCTCGCGAAGGAACCAGTCGACGATCGTGAGGCTGTTCGGCGTGATCGGGGCGCCGGACACCGGGATGTCGACGAGCCAGGGATGGGCACGATAGGCATCGCGGATGGCGAGCACCCAGGCCGTGATCCCCTCGCGCCAGGTGCGCTCGACCTCGTCGTCGGGGACCGGCATCGTGCTGGCCGCCTCCTGCATGAGCAGGATCAGGTCGTCCTTGCTCGTCACGTAGCGGTAGAGCGACATGGTCGTGAAGCCGAGCGAGGTCGCGACGCGGCTCATGGAGACGGCGCCGAGCCCTTCCGCGTCGGCGATCTCGATCGCCGCCTCGACGATGCGCTCGATCGACAACTCGCGCTTGGGGCCCCGCTGGGGATGGGCTGCGATGCCCCAGGCGAGCGCGACGCCCCGGGGGAGTTCGGGGTCGGGCTGCTCGTCGGGCGGCGTGGGGGTGGGCATCGGCTCCCGTTCTCGTACGTCGACGTGGTGGTCGGGTGTTGACGACAGTCTAGAACTGTGTATTACTTAAACAACAGTGGATCACATACACAGTATGCGTCGTACGCAGATGCATCAGGACGATCAGGAACGGAGCAACTCATGACACTCGCCATCGACGCTCGCGCGCTGCGAAAGCGCTTCGGGCGCACCGACGTGCTCTCGGGACTCGACCTCGCGGTCCCCGCCGGCACCGTGTTCGCCCTGCTCGGGCCGAACGGCGCGGGCAAGACGACCACCATCAACATCCTCACCACGCTCGTGACGCCCGATTCGGGCACTGCCGCGGTCGCCGGCCACGATGTCGTCGCCGATGTCGAGGAGGTGAAGCGGCGCATCAGCCTCACGGGCCAGTCGGCCGCCGTCGACGGCGTGCTCACGGCCACCGAGAACCTCGTCATGATGGGCCGACTCTCCGGGCTCTCGCGCGGCGCGGCACGGGTGCGCGCCGGCGAGCTCCTCGACCGGTTCGACCTGGCGGATGCCGCGGGTCGCCGGGTGGGCACCTACTCCGGCGGCATGCGCCGGCGCCTCGACCTCGCCCTCAGCCTCGTCGTCGCACCGGCGGTGCTGTTCCTGGACGAACCGACCACGGGCCTCGACACGCGCAGCCGGCAGGAGCTGTGGAGCGTCATCCGCTCGCTCGCGGGCGCCGGCACCACGGTCTTCCTCACCACCCAGTACCTCGAGGAGGCCGACCGGCTCGCCGACCGCATCGCGGTCCTCGACCATGGCCGGATCGTCGCCGAGGGGACTCCCGAGGAATTGAAGGCCCGCATCGGCGGCGACGTCGTCGAGTTGCGCGACGCCGACGGCGCGCTGCTGCTCGAGCTGCCCACCGACGGCAGCGTGCACGGACTGCGCGCCGCCCTCGACGAGCTCGACCGCAGCCCGGCGGCCGTCGGCGACGGGGTCGCGGTGTCGATCCGCCGCCCCAGCCTCGACGACGTGTTCCTCGACCTGACCGCCCGCGACGCGGCATCCGCGTCTCCCGAGCTCCTGGAAGCGAAGTGACCGGAATGACCACCACCACCCCCACCGCGAGCGGCGCCGCGACACCGTCGGCGCTCGTGCGCCCCCGCATCCGCGCGCTCACCGCGGAGGCGACCTTCATCGGGCGTAGCCTGCGCCACTCGATCCGCGACGTCGAGGCGGCGACGATGGCGATCGTCCTGCCGGTCATGCTGATGCTGCTGTTCACGTACATCTTCGGCAACGCGATCGACCCCTCGGGCGGCTACGTCGACTACGTCGTGCCCGGCATCATCCTGCTCTGCGCGGGGTTCGGGTCGGCGTCGACCGCCGTCTCGGTGGCGAACGACATGACGACCGGCATCATCGACCGGTTCCGCACGATGCCGCTGCGCAGCGGCGCGGTGCTCACCGGCCACGTGGTCGCCAGCCTCGCCCGCAACCTCGTCGCGACGGCCGTCGTGCCCGACATCACGTTCGAGCTCGCGAAGAACAACGAGGACATGTACCTCTTCTCGCCGTACGACGTCGAGAAGGTCTACGGCAAGCCGTTCGGCGACGTGCCGATCAGCGAGAACTACCGT
>NZ_WJSP02000464.1 GCF_009720255.1 Agromyces humi
TTCCTGGTGGTGGGCGATGATGAGCTCGAAACTGGACCCTCATGACGCGCTCGACCTTGACGAGTACGCGCGAACGCCATGCGCCGACGCAGAGCGCTCGCGACGAACGTGGCCAGGTCGTCGGACCACGGGCAGCGCCGAGGGCGTGGGCCTGTTCCGCACCGAGTTCCTCTTCCTCGACGCCGACGCGGCGCCGAGCGTGCGGGAGCAGCAGGAGCACTACACACGCCTGCTCACGGCGTTCGCCGGCAAGAAGGTCGTGGTCCGCGTGCTCGACGCCGGCGCCGACAAGCCGCTCGCGTTCCTCAACGACGCGCACGAGGAGAATCCGGCCCTCGGCCTCCGCGGCATCCGGGCGCTGCGCCACTCCGAGGTCATCCTGCGCGAGCAGCTCACGGCGCTCGCCGCAGCGGATGCCGCGACCGACGCCGAGCTCTGGGTCATGGCCCCCATGGTCGCCACCGTCGAGGAGACCCGCTACTTCGACGGCCTCGCCAAGGAACTGGGCATCCGGGTCGCCGGCGTCATGGTCGAGACCCCCTCGGCCGCGCTCGTGGCCGACCGCGTGCTCGCCGCCTGCGACTTCGCCTCCATCGGCACGAACGACCTCACCCAGTACACGATGGCGGCCGACCGGCTGCTCGGCACGGTGGCGAACCTGCAGAGCCCGTGGCATCCGGCCGTCCTCCGCCTCATCGCCGACGTGGGTACCGCCGGCGCCGAGCTCGGCAAGCCCGTCGGCATCTGCGGCGAGGCCGCCGCCGATCCCCTCCTCGCCGTGGTCCTCGTCGGCCTCGGCGCCACCAGCCTGTCGATGTCCCCATCGGCACTCGCAGATGTCCGCGCCTCCCTCGCGCGGTACAGCCCCGACGACGCCAAGGCGCTCGCCCGGGCAGCCCTGGCCGCTGAGGGAGCGGCCGAAGCCAAGCAGGCGGCCCTGTCCGCCGCATCCGACATCACCTCGGCGCGCACCGCCGCGTCGTGATCACGAGAGAGGCAACATGATGACGACGACGTCACCACAGACGAAGCGGCCGGGGGGAGCACGCGTCGCGATCCAGAAGTTCGGCACCTTCCTCTCGGGGATGATCATGCCGAACATCGCCGCGTTCATCGCCTGGGGCTTCATCACCGCGTTCTTCATCCCCACGGGGTGGACCCCGAACGAATCGCTCGCCGCGCTCGTCGGCCCGATGATCACCTACCTCCTGCCACTGCTCATCGCCAACCAGGGCGGTCGCCTCGTCTACGACACCCGAGGCGGGGTGGTGGCCTCGATCGCGACCGTCGGCGTGATCGTCAGCACGGACATCCCGATGTTCCTCGGCGCCATGATCATGGGTCCGTTCGCGGCCTGGGTCATGAAGCAGATCGACAAGCTGTGGGAGGGGAAGATCAAGGCCGGCTTCGAGATGCTGGTCAACAACTTCTCGGCCGGCATCGTCGGCATGCTGCTCGCGCTCGTCGGCTTCTTCGCCTTCGGCCCTGCGGTGCAGTGGCTGAGCGGGCTCCTCGAGACGGCCGTCGACTGGCTGACCTCGCTGAACCTGCTGCCGCTGCTGTCGATCCTCGTCGAGCCGGGCAAGATCCTCTTCCTGAACAACGCCATCAACCAGGGCGTGTTCACCCCGCTCGGCACGCAGCAGGCGGTCGAGCAGGGCAAGTCGATCCTGTTCCTCATCGAGGCGAACCCAGGCCCCGGCCTCGGCCTGCTCCTCGCGTTCACGTTCTTCGGCGTGGGCATGGCGCGGGCCAGCGCGCCCGGCGCGATCATCATCCAGTTCCTCGGCGGCATCCACGAGATCTACTTCCCGTACGTGCTGATGAAGCCCCTCACGGTGCTGGCGGTCATCGCCGGCGGCATGACGGGGGTCGCGACGAACGTGCTCTTCCAGTCGGGCCTCCGAGCCCCCGCGTCACCTGGCAGCATCTTCGCGGTGCTCATCCAGACGGCGACGGACAGCTACATCGGGGTCATCCTGTCGGTGATCCTGTCGGCCACCGTGTCCTTCATCATCGCGTCGATCATCCTGCGGGCCAGTCGCAAGAAGGACCTGGCGACCGGCGGCGGCGACCTCGGCATGGCGATCGCGCAGACACAGGCCAACAAGGGCAAGGAGTCGAGCGTGCTCGGCAACCTGCAGGCCGAGGGCGTCGAGGCCGGCGGCGGCCTCATCGCCGAGGGCGAGCGCGCGGCGTTCGAGCACAAGCCGATCCACACGATCATCTTCGCGTGCGACGCCGGCATGGGCTCCAGCGCCATGGGCGCCACCGTGCTGCGGAACAAGATCAAGAAGGCCGGCATCGACAGCGTGTCGGTGACGAACAAGTCCATCGCGAACCTCACGGACGACGTCGACCTGGTGATCACCCACCAGGACCTCACCGATCGGGCGCGGCTGCAGTCGCCGAGCGCGCTGCACATCTCGGTGGACAACTTCATGAACTCCCCGAAGTACGAGGAGATCGTGAACCTGCTGGAGTCGGAGGGCGTGCGCTGACCGACCGCCGGCGAACGGGGCGGGGGAACCCGGGGCCGCGCGCGGGCTCACCACGAGCCCGCCGCGGCTCC
>NZ_WJSP02000465.1 GCF_009720255.1 Agromyces humi
GGTGTCGGTGTGGCGGTGCTCGCGCGGGCGACTCAGCCGTCGAGGAGATGGAGGGCGGTGGCCTCGTCGGTGACGAGGACCGAGCAGAGGCCGCTGCGTACGACGGCGTCGGCGACGGGATGCTTGGCGCTGCCGGCGATGACGGCGATGGCGAGCGGCGCCGCCCGCAGCTCGTCGAGCGTGAGGCCGACCGTGCGCGCGTCGAGGGCGGGGTCGACGATGTTGCCGTCGGAGTCGATGTAGCGCCCGACGACGTCGCCGACCGCGCCCTTCTGCACGAGCACGTCGACGTCGGCCACCGAGAGGTAGCCGCTCTCGACGTGCACGGAGTTGTGGTCGGCGGCACCCGCGCTGAAGACGTAGGCGTCGGCCGAGCGGGCGAGCTCGATGACGCCCGCGACGACGCGATCGGACTCGATCGCCTCCTTCGTGGCGAGACGCTCGAGGATCGCGGGGCTGGGCAGCAGGGTCGCGCTGCCGCCGCCCTTCTGGGCGATGCCGACCGCCGTGGCCGCCGCGGTGCCCGGCCGGCGGTTGAGGCTGACTCCGCCGTTGATCTGGACGACGTTGACACCGGTCGCCCACCCGTTGCGCAGGTGCTGCGAGAGCTCGAACAGGGTGCGGCCCCAGCTCACGCCGAGGGTGCGCGGCACGGGGCGGAGCGCGGTCAGGTAGTCGGCGGCCGCCTGGGCGGTGCGCTCCTGCAGCTCTTCAGGCGTCTGCACGCCTGCCGTGGAGACGACGATGGCGTCGGTGAGGCCGCGTTCGTCGCGCAGGCGACGCTCGATGGGGAGGCGGCGTGCCCGCGGATGGAGGATCTCGATGCGGATGAACCCGCGCTGCTTGGCCTGCGCGAGGAGTCGCCCGACCTTCCAGCGCGTGAGCCGGAGCGCCTGCCCGATCTCGTCCTGGGTCTTGTTCTCCTCGTAGTAGAGCTCTGCGGCCCGGATGGAGAGCAGTTCGTCGATCTCGTCCACAGTGTCCTTCCGCTCCCCTCCAGCGTAGGCACGTGCGTGCGCATCGGCAACACTCGCGGGCGATCCTGCTCATATGAGCAGGCCGAGTGGATGCCGCGCGCCGGCCGTGCGGGCTCGGCCGGGAGCATCGCCTCGACCGTGAGGCGCACCGGCGGGCGCCGTGACCGGCGAGCGGTGGCGACGGGACGACGGACTCAGGCCGCGCGCTCGTCCTCGAAGTAGCCGGGCCGCGCCGCCATCGCGCCGGAGATCACGGCGGGCACGGTCGACGCGACGAGCAGCAGGATGAGCGGCCAGACCCAACCGCCCGTCGCCTGGTGGAGCAGACCGACGGCGAGCGGGCCGACGGCGACCATGAGGTATCCCGCCGACTGGACGAAGCCCGACAGCGCGACCGCGCCCTCGTGCGTGCGGCTGCGCAGGTTGATGAGCACGAGCGAGAGCGGGAAGAACAGCGGACCCGCCCCGGCGAGGGCCACCCACAGCCAGGTGGCGGTGCCGGGCACGAGCAGCAGCCCGAGATAGCCCGCCGCGAACGAGCCGATGCCGATGCCGACCAGCAGGCGCACCCGACCGAAGCGCGCGGCGACGATCGGGACGACGAGACCGGCGGGCAGGCCCATCGCGGCGTACAGCGAGAGCAGCGCTCCCGCCTCGGCCGGCGGCGTGCCCGCGATGTCGTGGAGCATCGACGGCAGCCAGGCGAACAGGGCGTAGGCATTGAAGCCGGCGACCGTGAACAGCACCGCGAGCGACCAGGCGAGGGGCGAGCGCAGGGCGTAGCGCAGCAGCCCGGGCTGCGGCTCCTCGGGCTGTGCCGGCTGCCGGCGGCCGTTCGGATGCAGCAGCAGCACGATCCACGGGATGAGCGCGACCGCGGCCACGAGTCCCCACTCCCCCAGCGAGACCCGCCAACCCGCGGCATCCGCCACCGGGACCGCGACGAGCGGCGGCACGAACGTGCTCACCGACAGCGCCGTGACGTACAGCGAGGTCATGAGGCCCACGCGATCGGGGAAGTATCGCTTCACGAGCGGCGGCAGCAGCACGTTGCCCACCCCGATCGCCGCGAACGTGAGCGTGGATGCGGCGATCAGCCAGACGGCGTCGCCCGCGACCCCTCGTCCGACGAGGCCGAGCGTCAGCGCGACGAGCGCCACGATGAGGGTGGGCTCGAGGTCGAACCGCTTCGTGATGAGCGGGGTGATGATGCCGAACACCGCGTAGCAGAGGGGCGGCAGCATGCCGAGCAGGCCGACTGCCACCGGGCTCAGTTGGATGTCGCGCTCGAGCTGGTGCAGGATCGGCGAGAGCGAGGCGACGGCCGTGCGGAGGTTGAAGGCGACGAGCACGATGCCCAGCAGCGCGAGCGTCCGGCCGGCCCAGAGCGGTCGGGGCTGGGTCGGCTTCACCCGTCCGAGTCTAGGCTGGTGACGTGGCCGACTTCGCCCGGTACCTCCCGCTCAGCCAGCGCTCCGGCTTCGACGAGCGCGGCGTCACGAGCGACCGCCGCGAGCCCACCGCGACCGTGCTGCGCGCCATCGCGCAGGCCGTGCGCGCCGCGGGCG
>NZ_WJSP02000466.1 GCF_009720255.1 Agromyces humi
GCTCTGCGGCGGCGGCGGACAGGGCGAGGCGCTGCTGCTCTCGCGCTGACCCAGCGCGACCTGCGAACCCTCGGCGCCTGTGGCAGCATGATGCGACGGGCGCCGCCGGTGCGCCCCGAGAGGGCCCCACCATGAGCGATCAGCAGACGCAGGACGCAGGCACCGCGGCATCCGCCCGGCCGCCGCTCGACCACCGCCTGCGCCGCATGGTCGGCCGGGATCCCAACGAGGCCCATCGCGCCTCCACGCCGCTCGAGCTGCTCTTCGACCTCACGTTCGTCGTCGCGTTCAGCCAGGCCGGGGCGCAGACCGCGCACCTGCTCGAGGTCGGCCACTGGATGCCGGCCATCGTCGGCTTCCTGTTCGCCGTCTTCGCGATCTGGTGGGCGTGGATCAACTACTCGTGGCTCGCATCGGCGTACGACAACGACGACGTCTTCTTCCGCGTGGCGACCATGGTGGAGATGCTCGGCGTGCTGATCCTCGCGCTGGGCCTCCCCGACCTCTTCCACTCGCTCGACGAGGGCGAGCACGTCGACAACGGCGTGGTCGTCGCCGGCTACGTCGTCATGCGCGTCGCCACCATCGCCCTCTGGCTGCGCGCCGCGAAACATGACGGCACCCGCCGCCGCACGGCGCTCACCTACGCCGTCTTCGTCTCGCTCGCCCAGCTCGGCTGGATCGCCGTCATCTTCGTCAACCTGCCGCTCGCCCCGACGCTCGCGATCACGGCGGCGCTCATCGCCTTCGAACTCGTCGGGCCGTACGTCGCCGAGCACGGACGCGAGGGCGGCACGCCCTGGCACGCGCACCACATCGCCGAGCGCTACGGGCTGCTCGTCATCATCACGCTCGGCGAGATCATCCTCGGCACGATCCTCGCGATCTCGGCCGTGATCGACGAGCAGGACTGGTCCGTCGAGGCCGTCACCGTGGCCTTCGGCGGCACGGCGCTCGCGTTCGGGCTCTGGTGGGTGTACTTCACCATGCCGTCGGGCAAGGTGCTGCAGCGCTACCGCGAACGCGGGTTCGTGTGGGGCTACCTCCACTACTTCATCTTCATCGCCCTCGCCGGCGCGGGAGCGGGCCTGCACGTGGCCGCCTACGAGATCGAGGGCGTCGCGCACATCGGCCTCGTGCCGGCGCTGCTCACCGTGGTCGTGCCCGTGGCTGTCTTCATGGTCGCGCTGTTCACCATCTACTCGCTGCTGCTGCGGCAGTTCGACCCGTTCCACATCTGGCTCTTCATCGGCAGCCTCCTGGTGGTCGTCGCCGCCGTCGCCGCCGTGGCCGCCGGAGCGACCTTCGGCGTGGGCATCCTCATCACGGCGGCTGCGCCGTTCGTCGTCGTGGTCGGCTACGAGACGGTCGGCCACCGGCACCAGGCGGCCGCGCTGCGTCGCGCGCTCGGGGACTGACCGCCGGCCCGAGCCGGCTGCACGCGGGTCACGGCATGTCGCGGCATCCGGGCATGCGACGAGGGGCGGATGCCGCGGCATCCGCCCCTCGGGTGGAGATCCGGCGCTAGGCGTTCGGGCGATTCGCGCGCAGCACCTCGAGGCGCGCGCGGTACTCGACCTCGTCGATGTCGCCCTTCGCGAAGCGCTCGGCGAGCGTGGACTCGGCGCTGCCGCCGCGCGCCCACGGCGGACCGTACGATCCGTCGGCCCAGGCGCGGCGGCGACCGCGGGTCACGAGGAAGATGATCAGTCCGATCACGAGGAACCAGAAGATCGGGATGAGGAAGAAGACCCATCCGAACCCGGCCGCCCAGGGGCCGGCGTGGGTGACGACCGCGGTCGTCGCGAGGGTGGCGAGCATGATGTGTTCCCTTGGTTCGCGCGGCCCGGGAGTGGACCGTCGAACCCATGCTCGCCGGGCCCGGGCATCGGCGAATCCGCCCCGCGGAGACACCTGCGCTGCTCCCCTGGGAGCATGGCGGATGCCGCGCCTACTCCTGCCAGCCCGGGGCCACGAGCCCCGACTCGTAGGCGACGACCACCAGCTGCACGCGGTCCCGGGCGTGCAGCTTCGCCATGATCCGCGACACGTGCGTCTTCGCGGTGAGCGGGGAGAGCACCAGTCGCTCGGCGATCTCATCGTTCGTGAGGCCCTGGCCGACGAGCCGCAGCACCTCGCGCTCGCGCTCGGTGAGTGCGTCGAGCCGTGCGCCGTCGGGCGCATCACGGAGCCCGACCGCCATCCGCTCGAGCAGGCGCTTCGTGACACCAGGGGAGAGCAGCGCCTCGCCGCTCGCGACGACTCGCACCGCGCGGATGAGGTCGACGGGTTCGGTGTCCTTCACGAGGAATCCGCTCGCCCCCGCCCGGATCGCCCGGGCGACGTACTCGTCGAGCTCGAACGTGGTGACGATGACGACGTGCACGCCGGCGAGGGCCGGGTCGGCGGCGACGGGGCGCTTCGGAGCGGGTCCCTTGCGAGGCATTACTTCTTCTCCATCTTCGCGCCGTAGCGGCTACGAGCCTGCTTGCGGTTCTTGACGGCCTGCGTGTCGAGCGCGCCGCGGATGATCTTG
>NZ_WJSP02000467.1 GCF_009720255.1 Agromyces humi
TGCGCTGACCCGCCGGCCCCGCTGACCCGCTGGCGCCGGCCGGCCTGACCCGTTCTCCGCGCACCCCGGCGCACCCTGACCGTCAGTCAGCGCGCTCTCGGTCGTCGAGATGACGCGAATCGACTCCCGGGAGCCGCCCGAACGTCGGTTTGCGTCATCTCGTGCACCCGCATGCGCAGCGGGCGGATGCAGCGTGGTCGCCGAAGTGACGCGAACCGACCTTCCTCGCCGCCCGAACGTCGCTTTGCGTCATCTCGGCGCGCGGGCAGGCAGGGCGGCCGGGGGCGACAGCGGCGGCGACAGCGCGACAATCGGACGACGCGCGCGCGACGCGGGTGTGGCACCCTAACGCTCATGGATGCGCACGAGGAGTGGCCCCGGTTCGGCAACGCCGCAGTCGACCCCGCAACTCTCGGCGAGGAGGGCGTCGAGCTCGGCGCGCTGCTCGCCGAACTCGGGGCGGAACTCGATGACGCCTCGGTCATCGTCCCCGACCGAGGGTGGCGGGTACTCCGCGTCCCGAACAGCGGCGACGTCGTCATGCTGGGAGCACCGGTCGACGAGGACCGGCGATCGTGGAGGCTCGCACAGCTGACCCCAGCTGGTGACGATGAAGGCGGCGTGCTCGGCCCGCGGCGTGCTCGGGTGCACCCCGAGCCGCATCCCCTCCGTGCCAGCCGGGCCGACCGTCGCCGAGGCCTCAGGCTGCGCTGGCCGGGTGCCGCCTACGACGGGGACATCGACCGCGTCGTGATCGATGTGGAGAACGTCGGCGACGAGCCGTGGCGGCCCGAGGATGAAGTGCACGGGTGGCTCAGGGGCGACGTGTTCCACGCCGTCGGCGAGCTCCACCTGCCCGGTGGCAAGTCGGGCGTCGTGTCCCTCGAGGTCGTCGTCGTCGGCGGGATGGCTCGGGCCCTGCCGCTCGATCCGGGCGAGTATGCCCGCATCCCCGTGACCATCAATCCCGCGCAGTGGCCGGAGCTCGAGCCCGGGCGCCATGAATTGCATGCAATGCTCCTCGGCCTCGGCGTGCGCACCGACGCGCCCCTCGACGTGATCGTCACCAGGGCGGAGATCCAGCGGCATCGCGCGCGACTCGGTGCTCGGCATCGCGAATTCCCTGCACGGAGCTCAGAGGAGCTGATGGCGGAGCGGCTCGAGATGCTTCGCGCGCTGACGGTCGCGCGCGAACGACTCCATGCCGTCGTCGATGTCGTCCTCGCCGCCGCATCGGATGAGGCCGCGCGCGTCGCCGTGCAGCAGTTGCTCGGCTGCACGTCGACGGCGGCCGATGCCGTGATCCAGCAGTCCCTGCGACGGTTCAGCGCCGCAGGCGCCGAACTGATCAGCCTCGAGCTCTCCGAGCTCGAGCAGCCCGACGAGTCCGAGCCTCACGCGGCAGCCGACTGACCGACACCAGGACGGCACCGCTCACTTCGCCGGCTGGAACCTCCGCGCCACGTCGATGAGCAGCCGGGCGCCGTAGCCCGTGGCGCCCTTGGAGCGCCAGGCGTCGTCTTCGCCCGACTGCATGGTGCCCGCGATGTCGAGGTGCGCCCACGGCGTCTCGCCGACGAACTCGGCGAGGAACAGCGCTGCCGTCGTCGCGCCGGCGTAGGGTCCGCCGAGGTTCGAGAGGTCGGCGACGTCGGAGTCGAGCTGCTTGCGGTACTTCCGCTCGAGCGGCAGCTCCCACACCGGTTCGTCGGCCGCGGCGGCCGCTGCCTTCACGAGGCCGATCATGGTGGGATCGTTGCCGATCACGGCGGCGAGCGACGGGCCGAGCGACATGAGCGCTGCCCCGGTCAGCGTGGCGATGTCGACGATGGCGTCGACGCCGTCCTCGTTGGCGAGCACGAGGGCGTCCATCATCACGAGCCGGCCCTCGGCGTCGGTGTTCTTCACCTCGACGGTGGTACCGCCGCGGGCGGTGAGCACGTCGCCGAGCTTGTACGCCGAGCCCGACGGCATGTTGTCGGTGCACATCAGCCACCCGGTCACGGTCGCCGTCGCGTCGAGCGCGCGCAGCGCGGTGAACGCCGCGAGCACGGATGCCGCACCGCCCATGTCCATCTTCATGAGCAGGTGCATCGGGTCCGACGGCTTCAGGCTGATGCCGCCGGAGTCGTACATGATGCCCTTGCCGACGAGGCCCAGGTGCCCGCTCGAGTCCCCGGGAGGCGTGTAGCGCAGCTTGACCATGCGCGGCTCCTCGGCGCTGCCCGAGTTCACGCCGAGGAGACCACCGCAGCCGAGGTCGATGAGCTGCTGCCGATCGAACACCTCGACCTCGAAGCCGAACCGCGCGCCGAGTGCGACCGCGACGTCGGCGATGTCGATGGCGGTGAGATGCCCGGGCGGCGTGTTCGCGAGGTCGCGTGAGATGTTCGCGGCGCGGGCGGTGACGACGCCGCCGCCGCCGGAGAGCTTCGCGTCGTACATCGCGTGGTCGGCTGCTCGGATGAGTTGGTCGATGATGACCGGGCTTTCGGGGTATTCGACCGTGACGACCCCGATGCTTGCCGTG